>DASPSM010000140.1:0-14707 GCA_035623955.1 Planctomycetaceae bacterium | reverse complement strand
GGGCAGAAACTTCAGCACCGCCTCGAGGACTTCGAGCACCCCCAAACCGTCGGCCCGCACGATCTGTTGAGCCTTGGAGTCGCCGGGGAAGTTGCCGTCGGCGATTACGATTTCGTCGCCATGCCCCATCTTCATCAAGAGGTGCTTCAGGTCCGGGGAAATGACCGGGGGAATGCCTTTGAGCATCGCGAACTCCGTCGAACGTCCGAAGGTGCAAACTTGGGTGCGGTTCATTTTCTACGGCTTGACCCCCTCTTGGCAACGATTTGGCCGGAATCCCCGGGATCTGTGTCGAAAATGCGGCAGGAGCCCCAGACGTTCAAACCTTGTGGGCCGGTTCCGAGCCACGCTAGACTGCGCCCTGCGCCTTTGGGCATCGACTCTTTTCCATGGGCAGCGGGGAGCAGCATGACTGAGGTTGCGGTCGGGACGCGCGGCGCGGCTTGCTGGGAACAGCTGGCGGATCGGGCTCTCGCCGGCGAGCACGTGACGCGCGACGAGGGACTGGCGATCCTCCGGGCACCCGATACCGAATTGCCGGCCCTCCTGGCGGCGGCCTTCCGCGTGCGGTTGGCCCACTTCGGCCGGAAGGTCCATCTGTACTACCTCAAAAACGCCAAAAGCGGGCTCTGCCCCGAAGATTGCGGTTACTGCTCCCAGTCGATCGTTTCCGAGTCGGCGATCGATCGCTATCCCTTGCTGAACGAAGCGAAACTGCTGGAGGGAGCCCGCCAGGCGCACGAGATGCGGGCGCGCACGTACTGCATCGTCGCCTCGGGCCGCGGGCCCTCCGATCGCGAAGTGGCGCATGTCGCGTCGGTTGTCGAAAAAATCAAGGATCAATACGGCCTGCATATCTGCTGCTGCCTGGGGCTCTTGACGTCTGAGCAAGCGGTGACACTCCGCGCGGCCGGCGTTGACCGCATCAACCACAACCTCAACACAAGCCGTCGCTTTTACGATCAGATCTGCTCGACGCACAGCTTCGATGATCGTCTCGCGACTTTGCGAATCTCCCGCGAGGCCGGGCTGGAGCTTTGTTGCGGGCTGATCGTGGGCATGGGAGAGCTCGATGACGACGTGGTCGACGTCGCGCTGGAATTGCGGGAGATCGGCGTCGAGTCGATCCCGGTGAACTTTCTGCACTCGATCCCGGGGACGCCGCTGGAGAATACCCACGTCCTTAACCCGCGCTACTGCCTGAAAGTCCTTTGCCTGATGCGTCTGGCCAATCCGTCAACCGAAATCCGGATCGCGGGGGGCCGCGAGGTCAACCTTCGCTCGCTGCAGCCACTGGGGCTCTATCCGGCCAACTCGCTGTTTGTCAGCGATTACCTCACGACGAAGGGACAGCCGGCCGAGGATGATTACAGGATGGTCGAGGACCTCGGGTTCGAGATCGTTGTCGGGGACCACCTCGGCGAGCGGCGGCCCGCGGATTGCCTCGATCCGCAAACCGCTTGAGCAGACTGTGAAGGCGCGCTCATGGATCTGCTTCCGGCCCTCGAACTTGCCGGTTGCAAAGTCACGGTCATGGGGCTGGGACGCTTCGGGGGCGGTCTCGGCGCCGTTCGGTTTCTTGCCGCGCGCGGCGCCCACGTGACTGTCACCGACCTGCTGACGGCTGAAGAGCTGGCGGAGCCTCTGGCACAACTGACTGATTGCCCAGTCGAGGCGTTCCACCTGGGAGGTCACGTCGAGGAAGACTTCGTCGATGCCGACCTGATCGTGGTGAATCCCGCGGTGCCACCCACCAGCCCCTTCCTGGCTCGGGCCCGCGAGGCGTGCGTCCTGTTGACGAGCGAGATGTCGCTCTTCTGGCAGTTCAATCGCGGTCGCACCATCGGCGTCACCGGCAGCAACGGCAAATCGACGACCGCGGCGATGACCCACGCCATCCTGCAAGCGGCCGGCATTCCCAGCCGCCTGGGGGGCAACATCGGCACCAGCCTGCTTCCCGAAATCGACGACATCGGTCCAGAAGAGTGGTCGGTCGTCGAGCTGAGCAGCTTTCAACTCAACGATCTCGACAGGCTCCCGGCCAGCCCGAATATCTCCGTCGTGACCAACTTCACGCCGAATCATCTTGACTGGCATGGCTCGCTGGCCGACTACCGCCGCTGCAAGCAAAGCATTCTCCGCTGGCAGACACCCGACGACGTGGCCGTTGTGAACCTGGACGACGCCGATGTGCGTGCGTGGCCGACGTTCGGGCGACGTCTCGGCTTTGGCTGTCGCGACGCGGGCTGCGACGGCATCTTCGAGCGGGGCCCCGAGCACGTGCTGCGCCTGGACGGATCACAGCGGCGTTTTCCCATGCGCGAATGGATCTCGCTGCCGGGGCGACACAATCTGTCCAACGCGATGGCAGCGGCGTGCGCCGCGGTCGCGGCGGGATCGGATCTCGAGGCCGTTCGTCGCGGCCTGAAGTCCTATCGCAGCCTGCCCCATCGGCTGGAGTTCGTGGCCGAGGTTCAAGGCCGGCGGTTCTATAACGACTCGCTGGCGACGACCCCGGAATCGGCCGTCGTGGGCTTGGAGGCCTTCCAGCAGCCCGTGGTCCTGCTGGCCGGCGGCTACGACAAGCAAATCGATCTGACGCCGCTGGCCCAAGCGATCGTCCGGCGCGCCAAGGCAGCGGCTCTGATAGGCCAGACCGCCGACCTGCTGGCCTGTCTGCTGGAGGAGCATGCGGACGAAGCGGATGAGCCTCCGACCCGTGAGTGCGACAGTTTTGAAGGCGCCTTTGCTTGGGCGGTAAGTCAATCCGAGCCGGGCGACGTCGTGCTCCTCTCCCCCGGCTGCGCGAGTTACGATTGGTTCCGCAACTACGCCGAACGCGGCCGTCGGTTTGTCGAGCTCGTCGACGACTATCGCCGCTCGTCCGAGACCTGACATAAAGGCGGGCGGCAGCGTCAGCCGGCTGACACCGGCTGCTCGCCGTCCGCATGGGTGCCGCATATACTGGCGGTTCGTCTTGAATTTGGTTCCGGGCTGGGTCGTTCCTTCGGAGCGTGTTTAAATGAGACGGCGATCTTTGTGCGGATTTGTGATCCTGTTGTTCGCGGCATCCGCGGCGGTCGCCGCACCACAACACGGTTCGTTCCTCTCCAACGGAGTCAAGATTCACTACATCAGCGAAGGCGAAGGCGAACCCGTGATCTTGATTCACGGTTTTGCGGCCAGCGCCGCGATGAATTGGGTGATGCCGGGAGTCTTCGACAACCTCGCCAGGCACTACCACCTGATTGCCCTCGACAATCGGGGACACGGCCGCAGCGGCAAGCCGCACGAAATCGAAAAATACGGCCCGGAAATGGCGGAAGATATCGTTCGCCTCTTGGACCATCTGCACATTCAAAAGGCGCACATCGTGGGCTATTCGATGGGCGGGTTCATCACCGCGAAACTGGTCGTGAGCCATCCCGAGCGGATCATTTGCGCCGTCATCGGCGGCGCCGGATGGAATCGCGCGGAAGACGATCACGCGATCATCGAGCAGATTGCGAAATCGCTGGAAGCGGGGACAGGCATCACTCCTTTGATCAAGGCGCTCACCCCCTCGGGCGTCCCGACTCCCAGCGACGAGCAGCTCAAAACCCGCAATCAGCTCATCATGGCCGCCAACGATCCCAAGGCGCTGGCCGCCTGCATTCGCGGGATGCTCAATCTCGAACTCACTCAACAGCAGATCGAGAAAAACAAGGTTCCGGTGCTGGCGATCGTTGGCGAGAAAGACCCGCTCAAAGTTTCCGTCGATCACATGACGGGCGTGATGGGGAACTTGAAGGTCATCATCCTCGCCAACGGCGACCACATCAGCACGTTCCAGAGCCCCAAATTCGTCGAGGCCGTGAACAAGTTTTTGGAAGAGCACTCGCACCATCCGGCGACCGCATCCGTCGGGAAGTGACGGAACAAATCCTGCGAGGACGTGGGGCCGCCGGCGACTGCTCCCGCTTTTTGCGAGCCGGCTCGGCAGGAGCCTCGCCCTCCCGTTGGGTGTTGCGTCGATCAGGGAGCCGAACATGCCATCGGCGACACAACAAGCTCTCGAGCGGCTAACAGCGCTTAAAGGAAAGGAGAGTCCGCCCGGCGCCTGGCATACGGTCACTCAAGAACAGATCGATGCCTTCGCCCGCACGACTCTCGATGACCAGTTCATCCACACGGACGCCGTCCGCGCGGCCCGTGAATCGCCATTCGGCACGACGATCGCGCACGGCTTTCTGACGCTGTCGCTTGCCTCGCACCTGGTAACGAGCATTCCGCGTCCTTCTCCCGATCCTTACGAAGGGCGGGCCGTGGCGATTAACTACGGGCTCGATCGCGTGCGGTTTCCGATGCCGGTCCGCGTCAATTCCCGCATTCGGGCCCGCCAAAGCCTGGCCAGTGTCGAACAGAAGGACGAGCGGACTCTGCAGCTGGTCCACCACATCACCATAGAAATCGAAGGCGAGACGAAACCCGCGTGCGTCGCCGACTATGTGACCCGCGCGATCTTCGCGTCCTGATCGTCGCGGTCGGCGCCCGCCCCCAGGAGTCCTAGCATGCGCCGCATCACGTTTTTGCTCTTCGCTGCAGCCGGTTACGTTCTTGGGGTTTGGACGGCTTCGCCGCGGCCAAGAGCAGAGACGGGCGCCTCCGCCATCGCGCGGGCCAGCGAAGCGCCGCCGCTTGATGGCTCTCGAGGAGTTCACCTGGCTATGAATTTGGCCTCAAAAGAAAAACCGAAGCCCGACGCTCACGACGGCAAGCTGCGCGTGATCTGCTTCGGAGCGCATCCGGACGATTGCGAGATCAAGGCGGGCGGCGTCGCCGCGCGTTGGGCCGCGGCTGGCCACCATGTGAAGTTCGTGTCGCTCACCAACGGCGACATCGGCCACTGGCGCGATGCGGGAGGGCCGCTCGCCCGGCGACGCAATGCCGAGGTGCAACATGCGGCCGACCTGTTGGGCATTACGACAGAGGTGCTCGACAATCACGACGGCGAATTGCTGCCGACTCTGGAAAACCGGCGCACGGTGACGCGGCTGATCCGCGAATGGCGGGCCGATATCGTCATGGGCCCGCGGACCAACGACTATCATCCCGATCACCGCTATACGGGAATTCTCGTCCAGGACGCGGCTTACATGGTGGCCGTTCCCTTTTTCTGTCCCGATACGCCGCCGCTCGCGCAGAACCCTGTTTTCCTTTACTACTCCGACCATTTTCAAAAGCCTTATCCCTTCCAGGCGGACGTCGTCGTCGGAGTCGATCCGGTGATCGAGCAGAAGCTCGACGCCCTGGTCGGGATGGAATCGCAGTTCGTGGAAGGTGGCGTCTCCGGCTCTCCCGAGCTGATCGCCGGCGGCGAGCCAAAGCTCGAAGAGCGGCGCAAGATCGTCCGCGAGTCGTTTCGCAAACGCGACCGTGGCATCGCCGACAAGTATCGCGAGCAGCTGGCCGCCTGGTACGGCAAAGAGCCGGCCGGCAAGATCGAGTACGCCGAAGCCTTCGAGATCTGCGAATACGGCCGCCAGCCGACTAAAGACGAGCTACGGAAGCTGTTTCCCTTCTTTGCCGCCAGGTGACCGCAAGCCCCGCAGCGCGCTGTGGTGGGCACTCTTTGAGAAAAACAGTCGTTTGCGGTGACTGAGCGTCGACTCGTAGAATCGAGTCGGGTCAGTCGAAGCTGGGTTTTGGCCACGGGGCGCCGCGATCCCCTGCGGTTGAGCGCGGTTTTCTCTTTAGATGCAATCGATGGGCAATTTGTCCCGGGACCGTTGCGTGCGACGGTCGTGCTGCGCGCCGAGTTGGTTCGGCCGCGCTCTGGCCGCCGCGACGTGCGTCGTGATTGCCGCCACTTCGGGCCCGAAATGCCTGGCGGCTCGCGAGGTCACGATTTACCGGGACGAGTTCGGCACCCCTTCCATCTATGCGACCACGGCGGAAGACGCGTGCTTCGGTTTGGGATACGCCCAGGCCGAGGACCGCCTCGAAGAGCTGCTGAAGCAATTTCTCCGAGCGACGGGGACCATGTCGGAGGTGTTTGGCCCGGGCGATCAGAATCTCCAGAACGACTACCGGCAGCGGCTCTGGCGTCACGCTGACATCGCCCGGGAAAAATATTCCGAACTGAGCGGAAAAACACGTGGGACGATCGAGGCCTTTCTGGATGGCGTTCGAAAGTACATGGCCGAGCATCGGGACAAAGTCCCCGCCTGGGCCCCCAAACTCGAGCCGTGGATGTGCGTGGCCCTTAGCCGCTACATCATTTGGGGCTGGCCCGAAGGCGAGGCCGCCGGCGACTTGAAGCGCGGCGGGATCGAGCCCGACCCCATCGAATATCACGGCTCGAACGAGTGGCTGGTCGGACCGAGTCGCACCAAGGACAAGTCGCCGATCGCGCTGATCGACCCGCAGCTGAGCTGGTACGGGCCTTTCCGCTTTTACGAGGTGCGCTTGTACGGCGGCGAGCTCGAGTTTGCCGGAATGGCCATCATGGGACTCCCAATCCCGCCTCTGGGCCACAGCCGCTACTGCTCGATCGCCATGACCACCGGCGGCCCCGATACTTCCGACTGTTACGTCGAGGAAATCAATCCGGCCAACAAGCGGCAATACCGCTACGACGGCAAATGGATCGATATGACCGTCCGCACCGAACTCATCCGAGTCAAAGAAGGACAAAAACTCGCCGAGAAAAAGTTCGAGATCAACGAGACGCAGCATGGCCCGGTCGTCGCCCGCCGCGATAACAAGGCTTATTGCCTCAAGATCCCCTATTACGATCAGGCGAAAATCCTCGAGCAGCTCTATCGGATGGCCACGGCCAAAAACCTGGCCGAGATGAAGCAAGCCCTCGCAATGCTCCAGCTCATGGAGCAGAACATCATGGTGGGCACGGTGCAGGGGGACATTTATTACGTCCGCTACGGGCGCGTGCCGATCCATCCCGCGGGCTTCGACTTCAAGCGGCCCGTCCCGGGCAACACGTCGAAATCACAGTGGCAGGGGATCCACAAGTTCGAGGATCTGTTGCAGATTGAAAACCCGCCGCAGGGCTACATGCAGAACTGCAACGTCAGCCCGCAATTCATGACTCGCGGCCAGTTGATCGACCCTGCCGCCTGGGAAGACCGGGCCGACCTGTTCAACGGCTATTGGAGCCTCGAGCATCGTTACGACAACCCGCTGCATCAGCGAGCGGCGATGGTCCTGGAACTTCTCGCGGCAGCATCGCAGATGACGGTCGACGACGCGACGGCCATCGCGCTGTGCCCCGCGGTTTACGGAGCCGACGTCTGGCAGAAGCGACTCGCGGCGGCCTGGTCGGAGGCCGATGCAAAACTCAAGGCCGACAAACAGGTGACGGAGCTTGACACGCTCATCCAGAACTGGAATCGCCGCTGTGATGCCGACAGCACCGGCGCCCTGGCCTACTTGTTCTGGAAGGACCAGTTTCCGCCGATCGTCAAAACGTACGACAAAGCCGGTTTTCCGCCACCGACGGAAGTCGACAACCCGATGATTCTCGCCGCACTTAAAAAGGGGACCGAAAAAATGCTGGCGGCCTTCGGTCGACTCGACGTGCGTTACGGCGACGTCTACCGCGTCGGTCGCAGCGGAACCGGACGCGATTGGCCGGTCAGCGGGGGGTCGGTCGATGGCATGGCGACGCCGCGAGCCATCAGTTTCGATTCGATCCGCGACAAAAAGAACCCGCACCTGGTCGGTCACGGAGGTCAGACGTCGACTCAAATCGTGCAGCTGACGAACCCGCCCAAGAGCTGGACTGTCTTGCCGCTGGGCGAAAGCGACGACCCCAAAAGTCCGCACTACGACGACCAGGCCCAGAAGCTCTTCAGCCCCAGCCGGATGAAGCCGACGTACTTCCTCGACAAGCCCGAGTTGCTGAAACACCTGGGCGGAAAGCCGAAGACACTGACGCGAGACTAGGGAGGACCATGTACGGGCAGAGCTGGGATCCGAATCGCTACGCGAAAAATGCCCGCTTTGTCGCCGACCTCGGCGCGCCGCTGATCGACCTCTTGGCTCCGAAGGCCGGCGAGCGAATTTTGGATCTCGGCTGCGGCGACGGCGCGCTGACGGAAAAGCTGGCTGCCTGTGGCTGCACGGTCGTGGGCGTCGACGGAAGTGCCGAGCAGATCGTGGCTGCGATGCAACGTGGTCTCGACGCCCGCGTCATGAATGGCGAGTCACTCGAATTTGAAGACGAGTTCGACGCCGTCTTCAGCAACGCGGCGCTGCACTGGATGAAGAGGGCCGACGCAGTGATCGAAGGGGTGCGCCGCGCCCTCAAGCCGGGGGGCCGGTTTGTCGCCGAGATGGGGGGCTCGGGCTGCGTCGCAAAGGTTCGCGCCGCTCTGACGGCCGCGCTTGCCCGGCGGGGCATCGATGCCGGGCCGCTCGACCCTTGGTATTTTCCGACCGCGGAAGATTATGGCGGACGGCTTCGAGCCCACGGCTTCACGATCGACTCGATTTTGCTCTTCGATCGCCCGACCGAATTGCCCGGAGCACTGACCGCCTGGCTCGAGACCTTCGGCGAGCCTTTCACCTCGGCCCTGCCGGAAAACGAGCGCGATGCGTTGCGTCGTGAAGTCGAGGGCGCTTTGCGCCCGACGCTTTGCGGAGCCGACGGCGTGTGGCGGGCCGATTATGTGCGCCTGCGTTTCGCCGCCCACATGGCGAACGCGTGACGAGCGCCGATGCTCGCGGCTTTGCGTGAGCATGCGAGGCGGCTAAGACATGCAGGCGCCGACGCAGAACACCACCTGGCTCTTGGAGAGCGTGGGTGCCGAAACCCGCGTCACGTTGGTCCACAGCGGTTTCGTGAGAGCGGGATGGGCGGAAGCGAGCGAACTTGCTCGATCCGCGAGTTAGAACCGCACTTCCGCCCCCAGGTTGAGCCCCTGTGCCCAGAAGGTCGTCTGGTTGGCGCTAAAGACCGGGCGGGACGGATCGAGGGCCGGGGCAGCGATCGCCGGGTTGGCTTGCTGCACCAGCGAGGTGCGGAAGAGGTTCACGCCGCCGTCGATCTCGTCGCCCGGGCGAACGACGTCGCTGATATACAGGAAGTCGTAGCCGACGAACACGCGGAACCACGTGGTCACCGCGTAGCCAACCGACAGATTGACCTCGGGCACAACGGCGAAGTGATCCGAATCGTGACCGCTCAGGTTGCTCAGCTCGGTAAACGCGCCCCCCGCGTAGTGCACCGGAGCCGTGAACACCGGAGTTTGCAGGTTCGTTTCGGTTCCGCCATCGATATCGGTGCGTTCGACCGTGTCGCCCAATCCGAGCTTGAAATCAGCCCGATAGTAAAAACCGCCCAGCCAGCCGCCGCGCCCGTCGTCGGGCGAGGTCTCGAAACGGATGCCGAGCAATCCGCCATAGAAGCTGTTGGCCGTGCTGAAGCTGTCGGCCGTGTTGAACACGACGTTGGCGTGGGCCTGGGTGTTGGTTTGGTTGGTCTGCGTGTAGTCGAGGTTCTCGTACAGGTCGATCCATTTGAAGCCGAACAGGAAATCCCAGCGCATCCGACCGCCCTGCGCGATGTTAAACAGCCCGTAGCCGTCGGCCCCTTGCAGGCGGCTGACGAGATTCAGGTTGTCATGCGTGATCAGATTGCCGTTCAGCCCGCCGGGAACGGCAAACAGCGTGGCGAGCGCAGGGAGCATCGCAGCGGGGCCAGGCGTCCCGCCGTGAAAGGCGCCGGTGACGTCGAAGAACGGAGTCTGGAGGGTCGGCTCAGCCGCTCCTCCGAGCGAAGCGACGCCCTGGCTCTCGCTCACGGTGCCCAAGTAGAAGTATGTGCCTTCCACGCCCACGGTGTGAGTGTTATCGAACCAGAAGCCAATCGTTCCTTTGACGCCCTGGCGCGTGCCCAGATCGATGTCCGAGCCGCCAAGAACGACCGTCGTGCCGGCACCCCCCACCGCGCCGGGGACGGGAATGCCGCCGGTCGGCGTGCCGGGGGCAACGCTGGTCGCCAGCGGCGTCGGATCGGGGCTGGACTTGGTCCACCACAACAGGTACTCGGCCCGAGCCCACACTCGATCGCAGTCGCAGGGGTTGCAGTTGTTGAAGCAGCCTCCGTCGAGCGAATACCCGTCAACCGACGGGGCTGTGTAAACCGGACCCGAGACCGGTGCCATGGTCGGCTGCGGTCCCGCAATCGGCTGTTGCAACGAGACCGGTCCAAAGGAGGCTGCTGCGGGAACCGGTCCAGCGGTTCCAACAACCGGCATCTGGGCCAGCGCCGTGCTGGCGCCGGCCAAAATAATGGCGACGGAGGCGAGCAATCCTTTGCTCATCGGCCTTCCCTTCAATTCCTGAATTCCTGGCCCGTCCGGTCTCGAAGCAGCATTTGCCGGCTCACGCGATGAGAGTGGCCGGGCGAGCCCGCTTGCGGCCCATCCCCATTCCAGTCTGCGAATCGCGGCCCAACGCCGTCCCTCTCATGGCAGGTGTCAAGCCATCGGGTTCTATCGACGGGCCGTAGGGCGGGCAGTGAAAGCAACTTAAGTCACTTGATAAACTCTCCTAGATTACGCGGTTTGACGGCCTGTAGGGAGATTGTCGAACTTGCGGCAAAGCTCGAACTGAACGGAATTTCCGTCTTTGCGTGGCTTGACGTCCACGGGCGGCGGCTGGTTGCTCGGGTCCTTCGCGCGCTGTAAGTTGATCGTCGCCCGCTGTAAGTTCGCTGTCGCCGGGCCGGGCTTTGGCCAACACACCAAAACCGTTTCGAGCGCCTTCCCTTCAAAACTGCCGAGAGACTCCCGCCATGAAAACTTTTTGCAAAGCAATGCTCCTCGTCACAATTGCCGCACTCTTGGCGACGACGACCCGCGCGGCCGACGGACCGTCGCCAAAACCGATCCGGGCACTGCTCGTCCTCGGCGGCTGCTGCCACGATTACAACGCGCAGAAGGACATCCTCACGAAAGGAATCGCCGAGCGGGCCCGCGTGGAATTCGTCACGGCGTACGATCCCAGCACGACGACGGGTCATCTGAATCCCGTTTACGAGAACGCCGATTGGGCCGCGGGCTTCGACGTCGTGATCCACGACGAGTGCACGTCCGACGTCAAAGACCTCGTCGTTATCGAGCGCATCCTGGCTCCGCATCGACGCGGACTGCCGGCCGTCGTGCTGCATTGCGGCATGCACAGCTACCGCAGCGAAGGGTGGCCCAAGGCGATCACCCCCTGGTTTGAATTCACAGGGTTGCAGACGACGCAACACGCGGCCCAGGAGCCGATCGCGATCAACTTCCTCGCGTCCGACAGCCCGATCACGCGCGGGATGACGAGTTGGACGACGATCAAGGAGGAGTTGTACAACAACTATTCCGGCAAGCTGCTCGACACGGCCACGCCTTTAGCCCGCGGCCGACAAACGACGTGGGACCGCAAGCGCCGGCCAACGACGTCCGATTATGTGGTCGTCTGGACCAACAACTATCGCGGGACGACAAAAGTTTTCGCCACGACCCTGGGGCACAACAACCAGACCGTCTCCGACCCCCGCTATCTCGATCTGGTGACGCGCGGCCTCCTCTGGTCGTGCGGCAAGCTGAATTCGCAGTACCTGCTCAAGTAGCCCCCCGCGATTCCCGTCGAGAGACGCCCCGAGCTGGAGTCATGGGTGCGATGCACACAGCTTTGGGTGGACATGGCACCCAAAATGTGAATTCCGCCCCGTCGAAGCGCTCGCATCTTCGTCCCAAATGTCGCCCTCCCAGCGTCTCCGGTCGCCCCGATCGCAATCCCGCGGAACATCCGCAATTCGAATCATGAAGATGATCTTAAAACTCCGCCGGAGTCGGATTGCGAAACACGCACGACGGCTATTGCCTGAGCATCTTTGACCGGTACACTGGGGGAAGGACGCCGGGACTTTTTTGATTCGGCAGGACGATGGACTCCGGTTACCTCGCGATTTTGTTGCTCGTCATCGGCCTGGCGCTGATTGTCTGCGAAGTCTTCATTCCATCGGCGGGCCTGATCGCCGCCTTCGCCACGCTGTGCATCGCTGGTTCCATCGCGTCGGCCTGGAGCGCGTGGTTCTACACGAGCCCGACTTATTTCGCGATCTACGTCGTGGCGCTGTTGTTCTTGATTCCGTCGGCAATCAGCGGGGCCTTCTATGTGCTTCCCCGCACGGCTTTCGGCCGCAAGGTGCTTTTGGAAGCGCCCGACCTCGATGAGGTGACCCCTTACCAGGAAGAGCAGCGCCAACTGATGCGTTTAGTCGGCCACGTCGGCAAGACCCTCACGCTGCTCAATCCGGGCGGACTTGTGGAAGTCGACGGGACACGACAGCACTGCGAGAGCGAAGGCATGCTGCTCGAGGCCGGAACACCGGTCGAAATCGTCGCCGTCAAGGGCGTCCGCGTGGTCGTGAGGCCTGTCGAACATCGGCCCCAGCAGACGGATGACCGCGACGTGCCTCGTGGAAAATCGTCCGACGATTCGCTCGATTTCGAGCTGCCGCGAGGCTGAGCGCCCGGCGCCACAATTTCAGGATCCGGCTTCAGGAGCCGGCCGCTGGATCGCAGTTGGGGGTGCCTATGGCTGCGTCGAGTCCATCGGTTGCGGGAGCGCCAGCGGGCGAATGAAGAAGTCGTAGGCGAACGCGCCGAGCACGCCCCCGGCGAGCGGACCCGCGATCGGCACCCACCACCAATGGTCGCCGGCGAGGAACACATTTTTGCCCCATCCCCCCACGGCGGTGAACAGCCGCGGGCCAAAATCGCGGGCCGGATTGATCGCGTATCCGCAATTGAAGCCGAATGTCATTCCGATCAAAACGACGAGCGCTCCCACGCAAAGCGGAGCCAGGTACGCGGGGACGCCGATGTTTTTCCGATCGGTGATCCCGAAGATACAGGCGACCAGGAGAGCCGTCCCGATGATCTGGTCGATCAGCCCTCCGGGGACCGTGCTCAAATGCGGGGCTGGGTAGGTGGCGAAAATACCGGCCGTCGCGGTCGGGCTTGCTAACGGGTAACTCGGAACCGAGCGCACTCCGTTGTCGAACGCCGCGATCGCCTCCGCGTAGACCAGGTACGTCACCGCGGCCGCGGCGAACCCTCCTGCGACCTGCACGATCCAATAGGGAATGACCTTGGCCCAGGCGAATTTTTTCTGCACGGCCAACGCCAGGCTGACTGCCGGATTGAGATGGGCTCCCGAGATCCCGCAGGCGACGTACATCCCCATCATCACGCCCAGTCCCCAGCCGAAGTTGATCGACACGTACTGGCCGTTCTGCTGCTTGCTGAGGATGACTTGGGCGTCAACGGCCGTTCCGAAAACGACCAGGATGAACGTTCCGAAGAATTCGGCCGCCAGTTCCCGCGAGAGATTCTTCATGCCCGCACTCCCGGCGAAGTGAATCTGTGAAGTGAGCGGCGACCGGGCTCCCGCAGACACGCCAAGCGCGATCGCCGCAGAACGAGCCGCTGTTGGCGTCCGATTATGGACGCGGGCTGGTCGCAACTGCAAACACAAAATCGTCGACGCGGTCGATTTTGACTCTCTCGATAATCCCGCATTTCATACGATTGAGTGAACAGGCAGTTCGCCTGCTGGACGCGAGCAATTTCGACGCCCGGAGCCGTCGACGAAAGCAATATGGGCTCAAAAAAACACCGGCAGAAGTTCCAGCGCTCGCCGCAGCCACACGCCCCTTCGCCCCCTCAAACTTTCGTCTGGCTGTCGCGGCCGCGGCCCAGGCTGTACTTGAGCCTGCTTCTAATCGGGCTGACGCTCGTCGTTTATGCGAGGGTCGGCAGTTTCGAGATCATCGACTTCGACGACGCGGACTACGTCGGCGACAACCTCTACGTCAACCACGGACTGACGCCCACAAGCATCGCCTGGGCCTTTAACGGCATTCATTACGCGAACTGGATTCCGCTCACCTGGCTCTCGTTGATGCTCGATGCGACGATCTTTGGCCGGTGGCCGGGCGGCAATCACATCACGAATCTGGTCCTGCACACGGCCAACGTTCTGTTGGTCTTCGCCACGTTCACCAAGGCGACCGGCAACGCCCCGCGCAGCGCCTTTGTGGCGGCTCTTTTCGCAGTCCATCCGCTGCACGTCGAATCGATCGCCTGGATCAGCGAGCGAAAAGACGTCTTGTCGATGCTGTTCGGCTTGCTGGCTCTGTATTCGTATGTGAGTTACGCACTCGGTCGAGGCTTTGCCCAAAAAAGGGGACAGACCCCTGACCCGTTGTGGCTGGAAAGCGGGTTTGCCCTTCCGGTAGGGGGTCAGTCCCCGTTTTTGGGCAAAGCACTCGGTCGACGGTTCATGCTGCTGGGGCTGGCGTGGCTGCTGTTTGCCGCGAGCCTGATGGCCAAGCAGACATTCGTCACGCTCCCATTCCTGTTTTTGTTGTTGGATTTCTGGCCGCTCGGTCGGTTGACCGGCGATGCCGAAGAAAAGGTCGCCGGAGGAGTCGACGCCGCGGCCGTGCACGCGGTCGCCGCGAAGCGGCGGATTCTTCTCGTCCTGTTCGAGAAGATTCCCTTCCTGGCGCTGACCGCGGCGTTTTGCGTCGTCGCAATGATCGCGCAATCCAGCAGCGGGGCGATACCGGACTGGATTCCGCTGACCGCTCGCGTGCTGAATGCCCTGCTCGTTTACGGCCTTTATTTGTGGCGGGCCTTTTGGCCCGGAA
>DASPSM010000089.1:0-8783 GCA_035623955.1 Planctomycetaceae bacterium | reverse complement strand
CGCCAACGCGGGCGCCCGTCCCCCCTCTCCCCTTGCGGGCTTGCGGGAGAGGGGCCGGGGGTGAGGGGGCCCCGACCATCGCTGTCGCCGAACCTCGCGCCCTGATCACTCGGATTGTCCCCTATGCGCGCCGCGTCATAGAGTAACGGAATGGGAAGCTCCTCGCCGAGAGTTTCGCGACCGCCTCGCCACTGGCTGTTTCCCGGGATAGTCGCGTGCGCGGCGTTCGCGATCGTCGTTGCCGCCATCGATGCAGCCGGCGACTATCCCGATGCGCCGCAGGGGCCCGGGCTCACGATCGACGAGTCGTTCAACGTGCAGGAGGGGGTGCGGCTCGTCGAGGGGCTCAAGACGTGGGCCCTGGGATGGATCTCGGGTGAGCGAATCCTCACGCTCCGGCAACTCTTCGGCGATTTCGATGACTTGGGGCCGGACTGGCAATATGGCTACCACAATCCCGATCATCCGCCGCTTGCACGGATCTGGCTTGGGCTGTGGCATCACGCGACGATTGCCGTTGCGCCGCCCCATCATCATCCACAGGGAGACCTCTTCGTCACGAGTGCGGCCCGCGTCGGATCGGCGGCCGCGTTCGCGATCACGGTCTTTTTGTGCGGCTGGACGGCTTCGCTCTGGTACGGTCGCGCGGCCGGAGTCGTGACGGCGCTGGCCATCGTGCTCATGCCGCGAGTCTTTGGACACGCCCACCTGGCGGCGCTGGAGAGCGGCATCGGCTGCACGTACGCGCTTGCCGTGCTGACCCTCGCACGAACGTGGACGAGCGACTCGAAAGTGGCGTGGCCCTGGGCCGTGCTTGCCGGCGTTGCGTTGGGCGCAGCGATGTTGACCAAGATTCAGGGGGCGCTGCTTCCGGTCCCCGTCGCGATCTGGGCGCTGGCGAACTGGCGGCTTCGAGCCCTGCTTCCGCTGGTCATTTGGGGCTGCGTCGGGCTGGCGGTCTTCTTCCTGTTCTGGCCTTGGCTCTGGTCGCATCCGATCGATCACTTTTTGAAGTACCTCGGACGCGCCACCAATCGACAGACTCTCTACCTGTGGTATCTCGGCACGCGCTACGAAGACCGGAGTCATCCGTGGCACTATTGCGCGGCGATGTGTCTGACGACGGTCCCGGTCGGTCTTCAATTGCTGGGCGGTTTGGGCTTGTTCGGCGGCCGCAGGCGGATGCGGTTCGCGCGAAATGAACAGCTCGTGTTGAGCGCGATGCTTTTTCCGCTGGTTCTCTTCAGCATTCCGCGGATCGCCGTTTACGACGGCGCGCGGCTGTTCCTGGTTTCGTTTCTGCTGTGGGGGATTTTCATCGGACGCGGAGGATCGCTGGCCTGGGAGTGGCTTTGCAAGCGGCTCCCGCAGCGCGGCGCGCTGGCGTTAGCCGGGATCTTTCTCGCAAGCCAGGGTTGGGCACTGGTGGCGACCTGGCCCTGCTTCCTGAGCTCATACAATCTGGCGATCGGCGGCCTCGGCGGCGCACATCGACTCGGCCTCGAACTCGACTATTGGGGCGCCTCCGTGACGCGCGATCTCCTCGAGCGCGTCGCCGCGAGCGTGCCGGAGGGAGCCGACGTCGACGTGGCCCCCGTGCTGCACCAGTTCCAGCTTGGCGAGATGCTTAAACAGTCGCCCGTGTTGCGTCGACGCGGGATTCGACTGCATCCGTACGACGCCAGTCGGGCGGGGCGGGCCCCTTACTTGCTGATCTTTTGCCGGCTGGCGGACTTGTCGCCCGACTTGCAAGCGCTCGTGGCCGAGCGTCCGGCGCTGGTTGCGGTACGCCGCAACGGCGTGCTGTTGGCCGCGCTTTATGAACTGCGCCCGGCAGCGTCCTCGACACAGTCCACGCCGACACTGTCCCCGTCGACGCCGGCGAATTGACCGCCCCTCCGGCCCGAGCTGAGCCGTGCTTTACTTGCCCTCAAAAGCCTTCGAGGGCTTCCCAATCGATTCCATCTGCGGAGCGTTGGGATTGGTGAAAGCGCGGGACGTCGTGCCCATGGACTCGGGACGCTTGGCGGTTTCGGGCCGCGCGACGTTCCCCTGCATCCCCTGGCGCAGGTTCCAGGTGGAACTCACGCCTGGTCGCCAGATGCGCCGGCCGGGCTCGTACCCGATGTAGTTGAGGAAGTCATCGAGGGTCACGACGCGCACGCCGTGCTCCTGGGCTTCTTTGACCATAGCCTTATGGGCTTCGCCGATTCGCTGATACGGTTCCTTATCCTCGGGTTTGGCCTCGTAGGCGTCCGGGATATTTCCGACGACGAGGAACTTGGTCCCCACATTGATGTTGCCCGCCGTCGGGTGCCGCACCCCCTTGTCGTCCACCTCGTCGACGATTTCTCCTCCCGACGCGGCCACCAGGTCATGCAACACCTCGCGGTCGCTGATGCCGTCGTTGTCGAGGTCGATCAGGCCGACGAAGGCAAACTTTTCCTTGCGGCCCGGCGCCCAGAGCGGAGTGTAGATTTCGTCTCCCTTGACGATGGGATCGCTGATCCGGTCGCGAGTGATGCGGGCTTCGGCCTGATGCTCCATCACGTTCGTGACTTCGATCGCTCCCTTGATATCCTTCAATCCGCGGGCGACGCCTTCGTTGACCTGCTTGTAGACGCTGAACGTCGTCCCCTTGCGAAGGTTGTCGCGCAGCCCGCGGTTGATCCAGACGTGCCTCGTGTCCAGGTCAACCCATTCGATCTTGCCGTTGGGAACCTCGAAGCTCCACTTTACACGGGCATCCTTCTCGGTTCGCAGCCCCTCGTTGATCTTTTCGAGGCGGCTGATTCTGCCCGTGCTGAGTTCATTCGCCTTACTCGCTTCGTTGCGAATCGTCTGGTTCTCGGCTTGCAACTCCTGGATTTTGGACTGCCGCTCGCCGAGCTCCTTCTCCTTTTCGGTCACCGCCTTTTCCTTCGTTGCCTGCGCTTCCGAGCGATCCTCCTCGGCTTTCGCCTGCGCTTTCGAGTGGGCATCGGCGATTCCCTGGTACTCGCCGCGGAGGGATTGAACTTTCTCGGTGAGCGCCAGCGTTTGGGCCTTGAGACTGGCCTGATCCTTTTGCAAAGTGTCGAGCTCCTGGCCGACCCGCTGCAGCGTCTGCGAAAGCGTTGGCTGAGTGAGTTCGCCCGGCGCGACTTTGGTCATCAGGCCCCTGAGCTGTCCGATAACCGAGTTGTCCCCTTCGGCATCGGGCTTGCCGATCTGATCGGTGTTGGGATAACCGAGAAACTGGCGGAGGTTCTGCAGGTCGGCCGAGGCCTGCTTCAGCTCGGTCTCGGCCTTGTTGCGCTGATCGGTTTCGTTCTTCATTTTCGCCTCGGCGTCGGCAGCCGAGCGATGCATCATGAACGCGAAGACGATCGCGATGATCAAGCTCATCAGGGTAAACACGAGACCGATGTGAAGACCGGTGGACCTGTTGGCAGCCGCCATTACTCACTCCGATTCGGAAAGACGTGACTTGAGCTTTGGTCGAGAAATCTGTGTTGGCGAAGTTCCCGGTGGCGAAGACGGGCCGCCCCCGAGTTGCAAGCTGGGCGCGGGGCCGTTCGAGGGACGGTGAAAGACAAACCTAGGAATAGCACTGGATCGCTTCAGTGCGGCCAATGGGGGCTGATTTCACGCCCGCGCACCCCTATCCTACGAGTGTAAAGGTGGGCGGAGGTAAGTCAAGCGGTTTCCGCGGTCGCGAGTTAACCGATCTACCGCCGCGGTCAGGTTTTGCGTGCGGAGACACGGTCCAGGAGCCCTGACACGCCGTTCCCGCGGGAATTTCGACTCAAACCCCGCCCTGCCGAACTGTTTAGCGCCGCTTTGGATAGAAGAATTTGGATAGAAAAACTCGGCCCGATTCGGCGATTTGCGGCAACTGCCGGACTGGCCACCTTGAGGTTTAGATGCCCGAGACGCTGTTCATCGTCGACCTGTATTCGCTGGTGTTCCAGGTTTTTCATGCGATCCCCGAAATGACCGGCCCCAGCGGGCAGCCGACGAACGCCATTTTCGGTTTTACCCGCGACGTGCAGACGATTCGGGCCCTGCCGGGAGCCACCTATCTCATCTGCGCGCTCGACGTTTCCGGGCCGGCCGTCCGCAACGAGGTGTTTGCGGAGTACAAGGCGAACCGCTCGGAGATCCCCGTCGACCTGGCTCCGCAGATTCCGCGGATCATCGACGTGCTAAAGGGGTATGGGGTCCCCGCCCTGGGCTATTCCGGCTGGGAGGCGGACGACGTCATCGCCACGGTCGTGCGCTTGGCCAGCGAGCGAGGAATTCAATCTCGGATCGTCACCAGCGACAAAGATGTCCGGCAGCTGCTCGGTCCGATGGTGCAGATTTTCAACGTCCGCAAAAACGTCTTCTACGATGTCAACTCGCTCCAGTCCGACTGGGGCGTTCGCCCCGATCAGGTGATCGACTTTCAGTCGCTCGTCGGCGATTCAATCGACAACGTCCCCGGCATTCCGCTCGTCGGCCCCAAAAAAGCTTCGGCTTTGCTGCAACAGTTCGGGACTCTCGACGAAGTCTTGAAGAATGCCGACAAGGCGCCCGGGGCCAAACTCAAGGAAAACTTGAAGACATTCGCGGAGCAGGCCCGGACGAGTCGAAAGCTTGTCGAGCTGAACACTCGGCTTCCGATCGAAGTCGACTGGGAGGCAGCCCGGATCAAGCCCCCCAACCGCGAGCGGCTGCGGACTCTCTTCACCGAGTTCGGCTTTCGGCGATTTGCCGACGAGATGCGCGGGGAAGGCGCCGTCACCCAGCCGCCGCTGTTGCGGGAGCCCGTCGAATCGCACGAGGCCGTCCCGAGCGAGCCGGCGATCTTGGGCGAGTCCGATGCCGAGGAGGAACCCTTCGTGCTCGGCGGATCGCCGCGGGCCGTCGTAAAAAAGTTTCGTGCTGCCCCGAAACGAGCGGCCGCGGCACCGGCTCCCGCGAAGCCGCCCGAAGTCGATCCCTCGCGCTACCGCGGATTCAAGATCGTCGACACCGAAGCCGCGCTTGCGAGCTTTGTGCAAGAACTCGCTGGGCGGCGGACGTTCGCGCTCGACTTGGAAACGACCGACGTCGACCCGATGGTCGCCGAAATCGTCGGTTGGGCCATCAGCTGGCAAGAGGGAATGGGCTATTACCTCCCGGTTCGCGGGCCCGCTGGGCAGCCGACGCTCGACCTCCCGCGCGTGCTCGACGCGCTGCGGCCCCACCTGGAAAACCCGGCCAATCTGGTCGTTAACCAGAACATCAAGTACGAAATGCTCGTGCTGCGACGCTTCGGCATCGAGCTGCGCGAAATCGGTATCGACCCGATGGTGGGCGATTATCTGCTCGACGCGGGAGCCCGCGCGCACGGCCTGGATGAGCTCTCCGAGAAGTTTCTGGGCCATCGTACGATTGCGATCAGCGATCTGATCGGCACGGGCTCGAAGCAAATCTCGATGGCAGACGTCGAGATCCCGAAAGCTGCCGAATATGCCGCCGAAGATGCCCAGGTCGCCTTCGCGCTCGTGCGGGCCATCGAGCCCCAGCTCAAAAATGAAGGGCTGTGGGATCTCTACTGGCAGCTCGAGCGGCCGCTGATCCGCGTGCTGGCCGACATGCAATCGGCGGGCATTCGCGTCGACATCGATGAGCTGGCGCGGCAGAGCGCCGACGTCACACGGCGACTCTCCGCGATCGTCGAGGACATTTACCGAGAGGCCGGCACTGAGTTCAACATCGAATCGCCGTTGCAGCTCCGCAAAGTGCTGTTCGACAAAATGCGGCTGCCGGTCCTCAAGCGAACTAAAACCGGCCCCAGCACTGACCAGGACGTCCTCGAGCGATTAGCCCTGCAGCATTCCCTGCCAGCCAAAATCATCGAGCACCGGCAGCTCGCCAAGCTCAAGGGAACGTACCTCGACGCGCTTCCCAAGGCCGTCAATCCGCGGACCGGCCGAATCCACTGTTCGTTCAACCAGGTCGTGGCGGCGACCGGCCGGCTGAGCGCGAGCGATCCCAATCTGCAGAACATTCCGATCCGCACGGAGGAGGGTCGCCGCGTCCGCCGCGCCTTTCTCGCTTCGCCGGACGGATGGAAGCTGTTGTGCGCCGACTATTCGCAGATCGAACTGCGCGTGCTGGCCCATTTCAGCCGCGATCGCGCCCTGCAAGAGGCCTTCCGCGAGGGGGCCGACATCCACTCGGCCGTCGCGCAGGAAGTTTTCGGCGTGAAGGAGGCGGACGTTACTCCGGAGATGCGGCGAATCGCCAAGGCCGTGAACTTCGGCGTGATCTACGGGCAGAGCCCCTTTGGACTGGCGGCTGCGCTGGGGATCGACCCGGGCGAAGCGGCCCAATTCATCGACAGTTATTTCACAAAGTACGCGGGGGTCACCCGCTACTTGCAGCAAATCTTGCGCGAATGCCATCAGAGCGGCTATGCGCACACAATTCTGGGCCGCCGCCGTCCGATCTCCGGAATCCGCCCGGGGGCGATCACCCGCACGCAGCGCAACCTTGCCGAGCGGACAGCCATCAACGCCGTCATTCAGGGGTCGGCGGCCGACCTGATCAAACGAGCGATGCTCAAACTGTCGGATCGCATCCGCGAGGCGTCATTCCCCGCGAAGCTGCTCCTGCAGATCCACGACGAGCTGGTGTTCGACGTTCCGGAAGAAAATGTCCGCGACCTGGCGGCCATTGTTCGACAGGAGATGGAGCACGCCATGGACCTCGAGGTTCCGCTCGTGGTCGATCTCTCGACTGGCGACAACTGGCTGGACGTCGAAACGATCGAGTAAGCCGGCCCGCCGTCCCCGTAATCGCCGGGGTCATTCCCCCGGCATCGAGAATTTCTGCATGTCAAAACGATTGCAGAGCAGATACAGGACGGGCAATGCGGTGCCGCTCCCGATGGACTGGACACTGTCGCTAAAGTATCGGACCGAGCCGTCGCACAGAGCGATGTGGGCGCCCGAATTGTGCCCCGAACTGATGTTGCCCGGGTAACCGACGCGGAAGATGACGCTCGGTACCGGCGCAATGGTCGCCGTGCCATTCCAGCCCAGTCCGTTGCCGTTGATGCCGAACAGCGGCGTAAAGCAAACATCGGAAGCCACCGTGGCGCCAGACGTCTCGGTCAAGCCGGTTCCGTCGGCATTGGCCCAGTACGCATAGCAAGTCGTTCCGGAGTTCTCGGTGCAGATCGTGTTCATCGAGCCCATTGAGCACGTGGAGCCCATGTGCTCAGAGAGGAGGGCGGTGTGCGACGTGCCGTCGAAAATGTCCGCAATCCGGATGTGGCTGTCCTGGAACATCACGCCGCCGTTGTCGATCGGAGGATTGGTCAACTGGTCGATGAGGTTCACATTGGGTGTGCTCCAAGTCCCGATGCCATCGGAAAGCCCCGGCTGAATTGGAACGGCGGTCAGATTCGGGGCGCCGGAGTTGGCCAGATAGTTCGAAACGGCGCCCGTGGTCGGCCGATCTCCCATGTCACCGGGCGCCCCGAACAAAGTGTTCGCGGCGGTGCCGGCGCAGCGAAACTTGGAGCTCTGGTTGACGTCGCCCGAGGAGGGGCATTTGAAGAGAGCCAGCGTCAGCTGGGTCTGATCGACATTGCGATTGGGAGCCGTCCCGGTCGTGTCGGTCATCAACACGTTAAAGTTCACCAGATCGTAAACCAGACCGAATTCCACGAACGGTAACAGCAGCATCCCCCACGACGCCTGGTTCTCCGCCATCCAGCCGCAGGGGAAGACGCGATTCGTGTCGTGGTAGTTTTGGCACGCAAGCGAAAGCTGGTGCAGGTGATTTTTGCACTCCGCGCGGCGGGCGGCCTCGCGCGCGGCTTGCACGGCCGGGAGCAGCAACGCGACCAGGATCGCGATGATCGAGGTCACCACCAACATCTCAACCAGGGTGAACCCGCTTTTTCTCGCGTTCATGCTCTTCCTCTTTCTGTAAACCGTCCCCACTGGCGTTGGTCTCGTGTCGTGCTGCGGTCTCACCCGAAGACTCAAAGAGCAAGAGCAATTGGCATTCCGAACTCCGCGGCCGCGGAATCGTTGATGCCTGGCACCTCTAGTGCCCATTGTGCCAGCGCCGCAAGGAATTATGAATATCAAATTAAGAGGGCGCCGTTCGCGGAGCGACCGGGCGGCATTTCGCGCAGCTCCGCCTGCGCCCCTCGCGCATGGACAACACTCAGCGTACGCAACCATTTCCGCTACGCAATAAGTAGTTCCCCCCACGTTCGCGCCCCGGCCCGGCAAAGTGTGCCATTCCGCGTCATTTCAGAACGCCATGTAAAGAACCGGCGGAGGGGCTTGCTGCAGCGCCCAGTCGACGAAGAACATCCCAGCCACAAAGACGCATTCGACAGCCAGGATGGCCAAGAGCCACCCGGTTCGTTGGCCCAGTCGACGACCAAGCCGATCGAGAAGCGATCCGATCCCGTCGGATTTCAAAAGGAGGACCAAGAGCGCCCCGGCGACGACGATCGCCGCAACCGGCCCCTGCAACGGGTAGTGTGCCAGCGTCACCGGCAAGCGAACGAGCTCGCTGCCGAAGCGACTGAGAACCTCGCGAACGTCTTCTCGCCTTCCGGCAATCCAGGCCCACGGCGCGCCCAGCGCGGTCACCGACCCGCGCTGGATGAAGTAAAGAATGCTTTGGGTCCAGGGAAACAGCCCTGGGACCTCGGGCCCATAATTTGCCAGAAGGCGATCCCGCATGCTGTCGTCACGCGTGTGGCCAAAGTCAAAAACGACCGGTGAAATGCAATAGACGACGAC
>DASPSM010000088.1:0-9347 GCA_035623955.1 Planctomycetaceae bacterium | reverse complement strand
CGCGTACAATTTTGTCGATCGGGCAGAAGATGAGCCGCAACTTGCTCATGCCATCAACGCCGTCGGTCCGCAGAATCTCGCCCGCTGGTGCGCCCGGCACAATACCGTGCTGGTTCACGTGAGCACCGATTACGTGTTCTCTGGCGAGGTCGGTCACGCTCCCTTCGTCGAGACCGACTCTCCGACTCCTGCCAGCACGTATGCCCGAAGCAAGCTCGCCGGCGAAGAGTTCGTGCGAGCGGAATGCCCGTCCCACTTCATGATCCGCACGTGCGGCTTGTACGGTCGCGCTCAAACGGCGGGGAAGGGAAACTTCGTGCGGACAATGGTGCGGATGGCCACGGAAGGACGTCCCCTCAAAGTGGTCGACGATCAGCACTGCACGCCGAGCTTTGCCGAAGATGTCGCTGCGGCGATTTGGGGCCTGCTGCCCACACGACGATTTGGGCTCTATCACGTCACGAACGCCGGCGAGACAACCTGGCACGGCTTTGCGTGCGAGATCTTTCGTGTGGCGGGGCTCGACTTTCCGGTGACGCCGATTCCGTCGAAGGAGTTTCCGCAGAAGGCCCAGCGTCCCGCCTACAGCGTGCTCGATTGCTCGAAGCTGGCCGCTACGATCGGCTCCGGCTTGCCGACCTGGCAGAACGCCCTGGCCCGCTACGTGCCGCAAATCCTCTCGGATTTTTCGTTCCCGCCTCGCGCGCCTGAGAGCAATCAGCGCGAATCGCCAAAACAGTAGAGCCGCTTGCTCGTGCGCAAGTAAATGCGGCCATCGACCAGTGCCGGCGTGGCAAAGACAGGCTCTTCGAGGTCTGCGGTTGAGATCACCTTCAATTCGGGCGTTGCCGAGAAGATCGTCACAATTCCGGAAACGTCGACGATCAGCAGCTTGCCGTCGCCGATGACAGGCGAGCTGTAATAGTCGTGCGAGCCGAGGGCCCGCGTCTGCTTCAATAACTTGCCACTGGTGGCGTCGACGCACGAGACGATCCCGCCATTCTTGACCATGTAGAGCCGCCCTTTGTCGAACACGGGTGACGGGATATAGGGCAGATTCTTTGAGAATCGCCAGCGCACGTGACTCCCGGTTGCGTCGCCGCGGGCGCCCGGAGTGATCGCCAACGTGCTATTCTGGGCGGAATTGAAGATGTTGCGAGCCCACTCGTACTCGCGGACCGTGATGTGCCCGTTCTTGTCGCGGTCGATCTGATCGAAGCGGCTCGACAATGGCCCCGGCGGAATCTCGTCGCGCTCGATCTGATTATTCTTGTTCGCGTCGTAACGGGCGATCATATCGGCAAACGGTTCCGCGACGATGCGGTCGTTCTCGTCGCCGCCGGGCGTCCACTCGGTGACAAACAAAGTTCCGTCGCTCCCGACGACCGGCGTCATGCTGCACGTTCGCGCTGAACCGTGCACTGTCCACAATTCGCGGCCATTCTCGGGACTGTACCCGCAGACGCGCAGTCCCCCCGCGACGACGATTTCGTTTCGGCCCTCGTTGTTCCAGACGATGGGCGTCGAAAAGCCGCGGGGGAACTCGGACCGATCCGCCTTCCACGCCACTTTGCCCGTCTTCTTGTCGACGGCCAGCAGGAACGAATCAAGATCGTGGTCCTGGTTCAGAATCGCCAGGTTGCCGACCAGAATGGGGGAGCTGCCTGCCCCATAGTTGTTCTTGAACGGCCCCAGCGGCAGCTTCCACAGCGGTTTGCCGCAGTGGTCGTAGCAAAACAGGCCGGCCGAGCCGAAGAAGCTCACCACCCGTTCGCTGTCGGCGGCCGGCGTCGGCTGAGCGTGGCTCCCGATGTGGTGGATTTCCTCAAGCCGTTCGTTCCGCGCATCCCGCTCCCAGAGAATCTTGCCGGTCGCGCGATCGAGGGCCAGCGTCACCAGGCGCTTGTCGTGTTCGGCGGTGAGAAAGATGCGATCGCCCACGACGACCGGCGACGAGTGACCGCCGGGCAACGGGGTCGACCAGACGACATTTCGGTTCGGACCGATTTCGCGCGGGAGCGGATCGTCCACGTTCGGCCGGCCGGAAGCGTTTGGCCCGCGAAATTGCGGCCACGAGTCGGCGCGGGCCGTGTCCGCCGCTCCGATTGCCGCGCTCAGAGCGGCGGCGAGCAAACCGAGTCGCAGCCCGGGCGCGCTGCCGATCAACGTTTGATATGACATTCCGGCAGCCACTTCTTGAGCTTGTGAATGCCCTCTTCGGTGACGTCGCTCACGTTGCTCAGATCGAGCGCCCGAAGCGAGGTGAGGCCTTTGAGATGCTCGAGCCCCGCGTCGCTGATCGGAGTGCTGGCCAGGTTGAGGCTCTCCAATCGCTTGAGATCTTCGAGGTTCTTCAAGCTATCGTCGTTGATTTCGCAGCTGTCGAGGTTCAGCTCGACGAGATCGGCAAGGCCCTTGAGTGATCCCATGCCGGCCGCCGTGATCTGCGTCTTCCAGATCTCCAGCCGCGCCAGTTTCTTGAGTTCGGCCAGCGTCGCCAGCCCTTTGTCGCCGACCTGGGTTTCGCTGATCTCGAGCGTGTCGAGATTTGGCATACCGGCCAGGTGCGCAATCCCCGCGTCGCCCACCAGCGTGTCGCGGAGCATCAGGATTCGCATCTTCGAGAGCCCCGCGAGGTGAGCCAGCCCCTTGTCGCCGACGTGCGTGCGCCGCAGGTGCAGCACGTCGAGGTTTTTGAGGCCTTCCAGATTGGCCAGCCCGTCGTCGGTGATGAGCGTATCGTCGAGCTGCAGGCTGCGAAGCCGCGTGAGTTTGCCGATCTTCTTGAGGGCCGCATCTGTAAAATTCGTTCCCGAAAGACCGAGCCCTTCGAGCCGGGGCAGCGCACTGACGTCGTCGAGACAGGCCTCGGTGACGCGCGTATCTTGCAGCTTGAGGGCCTTGAGGCTGTCGAGGCCTTTCAGATTGGCCACGCCCGCGTCGCTGGTGAGCGTCCGCCTCAGGTCGAGATCCTTGAGCCGCGCGAGCGAGACCAGGTTCTTGAGTCCGTCGTCGCGGACGTCGGTCTTGAAGAGCTTGAGCAGCTCGAGATTGACGAGCGGCTTGAGTGCCGCCAGCACCGAATCGTTGGCCCGAGTCGCCTCCATCTCCAGTCGCTTGAGCTGCGTGACCTCGCCCAGATGCGCGAGACCTTCGGGAGAGTAAGAGGGGCCGGCAAGGATCACCGTGCGAAGGGCGGGAAGTCCCTTGAGGTGCAGCAGGATTTCGTCAGTGCCGTTCTGGTCGGAGAGGTCGACCGCAACGACCGAGCCACCGGCGGACCGCAGGACGGCGCCTGCCGCTTTGAGCGCGGCGACGTCGGCCGGATTGTCGGCCTTTACGGCAGCTTCATCGGCCGTCTCAGCGGTCGTTCCCTTCGTATCGCTGGCCGTCGCGTGAGCGGGAGGAGCGTCGGACGTCGGGGGGCTGCTGCCCGTCTTGGGCATGCTCGGCTGGCACCCCGCGACCATGGCAAGCAGCAAAAAAAGCCCAATCAAGCGTCGATCGAAGCGCGAAACGATACGTTGCATCCAGAACCTGCTTTTCGTGGCCGAAAGGCATTCGGGGCGGGCACCAACCTGGCAGCGCGGGAACCCTCAAGCTAGCTGCTGCACTGGATGGTCGCAAGCCGCGACGCGATCCAAAGACGCCGACTTGGCTAGGGCTCTTTCGGCAGAGCGCGAAACTTGCCGGGCACCCACAACACGTCGCTGTGGCCGGCTTCGTTACAGAGTCGCGCCCAAACGAAGAGCAAATCGGACAGGCGATTGAGATAGATCGTCACCTGCGGGTTGATCGGCGCCGACTCGGCCAGCAAGAGCACCTTGATCTCCGCGCGGCGACACACGGTTCTGGCCAGATGCAGATACGCCGACGCGGGCGTTCCCCCGGGGAGCACAAAGCTCTTGAGCGGCTCGAGCTGCTCGGTCGCCGCATCGATCCACGCCTCCAATTGAGACACTTGCTGGGGCGTCACTCGCAAGCGTCCTTTCGCCTCGGGAACGGGAGTGGCCGGAACGCACAGATCGGCCCCCAGATCGAACAGGTCGTTCTGAATGTGCTTGAGCCGCGACGCAACAGGCTCCGGAGAACCGGCGGCGATCACCACGCCGATCAGCGAGTTGAGCTCGTCGACCGTGCCGTAGGCGACGATGCGGCTATCGGTCTTCGGGACGCGGGTGCCATCCCCCAGCGAAGTCTGCCCCGCGTCGCCGCTCTTGGTGTAGATGCGGTCGAGATACACCATCTATGCCGACTCCCTTCGCCGCGGTCGTTTACGGCCTGGCGTCCTCAAACATCAGATCGGCCTTGAGCGAGTCATCCGTGACCGACTGCCCGCCGCGATTGTCCGCTTGCTGTTCGACTTTTCGAGAAGCGGTCTTCTGCGGCCTGGGGGGAGCTGGCGCATTCTTTTTGGCGGCCGGCGTTTTTTCCGGGGAGGTTTTCCCCGCGGAATCCCCGGCCGGCGTCTTCGCGTCGCCATTGCCGTCGCCGCCGTTCTCGTCGGCCGGATGCTTGTCGTCGGGCGAAACGAGCCGCTTGAATTCCGGCAGCCCGTGCAGCGACTCGAGGTCAGAATCCTTCTTCATCCAGTCGAGGTCGGGGAAGCCCAGTTTCAGCGAGAGCTGCAAATCGGCCAGAGCCTTCTTGCGAAATTCGTCGGCCTTTTTTTCGCGTTCGGCGGAAGCCGGCAGCCTGGCCGTGTGCTCGAGCGCCCGGCCGTACACGCATGCGGCGTTGTAAACGAAGACCATATCGTCGTTGAGCTTCGAGCGAGACTCTTCGATGGTCTTGATGCCGCTGGCAAGATCTCCCTCCATCACCTGACAGATTCCCAAGCCGCTGACCCCCTCCGCGCTATACGGGTCGAGCTGGACCGACTTGGCGTAGTCTCGGTGCGCCTCGGCCAGCTTCTTGGTCTGGAGCAAGGCATGAGCGCGGCCGGAGTAAGCGTCGGCGAGTTCGTTATCCAGTTCGATTGCCATGGTGTAGCGGCTGATGGCCTCTTCCCAGCGTTCGCTCTGAGCCGACTGGCGCGCCGTGACCAGCGCGGGGTATGCCGGCGAACGCGTGGCCAGCGTGTGCAACCCCTCGATGGCCAGCTTGCGTTTGCGCGGATTGCCCGAATCCCGCGCCCGATTGAGAGCGATCTTCGCCTCGGGGGTGCCGAAGTTCGCAAGAGCGCCGATGATGTACGACCAGATCGTCGGGTTCTTCGACGAATCGAGCGCGCTCACGAGCAATTGCACGGCCTGCGGACTGCCGTCTTGCTGCAAGCCCATGATGGCGGTGCTCACCAGCGAACTGTCGCTCTGCAGCAGGGCTTCGCCAGCGAACCGGCGGAAATGCGGCGACTTGAGCATCTGCAACGCGTTGAGAGTCGCTGACTTGTCGCGGTCGGACAACGTGGGATATTTGGCCGCTAACGCCTCTCCGACGGACTGATCGCCGATCTGTGCCAGCGTATTGATGATTTGCGACTTGCTCCCCGCCGGTCGATCGAGCGCGGCAAGCAACAGGGGAATGGCCCGCGGATCCTTGGTCCGGTTGAGCAGTTCATACATGCTCGAGCTCGGGGGCCCATTCTTCATCGACTGCAGCGCGTATTCCAGAGCCAGCTCTTCGCTCTGGGGATCGGTCCGTTTGGAAAGGAGTTGAAACGCCTCTTCGCGCACCGGCGAGGTCCCGCGTGCCAGCGCATCCTTGAGCAGAGCCAACAGTCGCGGGTGCCCTGTCTCTACCAGGGCTCGCAGGGCTTCAACCGCGACGTCCGGATCCGGATCGCCGATGAACGAGTAAATCGTGTCGGCCCATAACGGTCGCGGATATTTCGCCAGGACCCGGACGATCAGCCGTCGAGAGGCGGGATGCTCCTTCTTGAGCACGTCCAAGAGGGCTTGATGGGCGACCGCGTATCGCGAGGCGGCGAGGCTTTCGATCGCGGCAGAGACGGTCGGCTCGACGTTCTTCCGCGCAAAGAACAGGAGCTTGTCGATTGCCACTGGCTCCCCGAAGTGCCGCAGCGCGGTGATCGCCGCCAGCTGCATCTTCACGTCATCGCCGTCCGCGTAACGCAGCACGAGGGGCAAGTCCTCGGCGGTCAGCCGGCTACCGCCGTCCGCAAGCGCTGCCGGACGCACCAGCGGGTGCCCATGTTCGATTTCAGCGAGCAGCTCGGCACGCGGCAGTGATTCGATCGCCGTCTTGAGAGCGGCCCGAACCGCGATCGAATCGCGGCGGTGAATCCGCGGCTCGTCGCCCGATGCGCCTTCAAGATTCTCAAACGAACGATTGGGAATGGCGGCCACGTGCAACTCGCGGAGAGCCACCGGGAACGCCGGCATCTGGCCGTTGTTATTCTCACCGCGGCCGGCCAGCAGGGCGCCTTGCTGCAACCAGCTGAGGACCTGTCCGTCCAACCGGGTCGCCGAGCGACTGAAGCGGATCACCGCGCGCACGACTTTTTGGGAAACGAGCGATTCCAGGGTCGCGCAAAGGCTGCCGACATTCACAGTGTTGATTTCGCCCCCCACCGTCAGCAAAGCCAGGCAGCCGCGCGGACCAATCCGCTCGACCGTCAGTTTCATCTGCTGGCGGGCGGCCTCGTTGACGTCCAATTCCTGAGTGGCTCCGCCCGCGGTAATCCGCAGCGACATCGCCGGCACCTGGTTGCCGGCGGGCAGTCCTCCGAACACCAGCCACTTCTCCGTCGATTTGTCGGGCGCGACGGACAAGTCGGCTGTCGGCTGCAACTTCGAGATCATCACCGTGCGTCCGCGCACCTGAAAGGCGCTGTTCCGCAGGCCGCCGACGGGATCCCGCAGTTTGTAGTCCGTCCCGTCGCAGCGCAGCACCATGTCCTGGGGCCTGATGGCGACGGCTTTGGAGCTGCGATTGGCGACTTTGAGTTGCAGCGCCAAAAACCGAGTGCCAGCCGGGGGATTGTAGTAGGAGTAAATCGACCCCAGATGCAGCGCTTCGACCGTGACGGTTAATCCGCCGGGTGTGCTGGCGGCGGCAGGCATTTTCGCCGCAGGGGCACCGGAGGGGGGTTCAGCGGCACAGAGGTTTCTCGAATGGCAGACGACCGCGACAGCCAGGCAAGCCATCAGCCCGCTCAGGCGGCGAGACGAAATCTCCTTCAAGCGACGCATGGAGCGCGAAATGGCGAATTCCCCCCTAGCGCGAGGCAAGTTCAGGATGCCGCGCGGCGCTGTCGGCCCAGTTGATTCTATCACGTCGGGGGCATTGCGGCCCCGGCGCAGGGACGCGAGGCGGCTGAAAAGCGATCGCGAGAAGACCGGCAAAATCGACTGGGCCGGGGGTTCTCGGCCCATGCGAACTTCCCATCGCATAACGACTTGCATGCCGTTCAATCCGTCGTCGCCCTCCCAACGTTTTCCTAGCAACAGGTAACGTTGTCCACCGAATTACGCTCAGAAAACCGGAGGGACGTCACACAGGCTGAGGCACCGAGTACTGGGGTTGGTTCGCAATCGGAGGACTGGCCATGTGCACCGCAATCATCACCGCCGACACGCTCACTCGGTTCGAGCACAATCCGGTCCGGTTCGGTCTCGTGCCGGCTCGGTTCAGTCTCGGGTTTCTGGCCTTTGCCGCCGCCTTGCTGTTCGTGGGGGCTGTTTCCGTGTACGACGGTTATCTGGTCCTTCGCACGGGCAACGAGATTACGCACTACGAAAAGAACCCCGTGGGGCTGTTCCTGATCGAGCACAATCACGGCGATCCGACCGTTTTCTTGATGGCCAAGGCGATGGGAACCGTGTTTGTTCTGGCGGCCCTCGCGGCGCTTTACCGGCGGTCGCGGCGGATTGCCGTTCCGGTGGCTTCCGCCCTGATGCTCTTCCAGGCCGGCCTGTTGATCTTCCTGGAACGGGCCGGCGGATAAAGTGAACCTGTTTGTCGCGACGGGAGTCTGTGCTGTCGATGGCAGAAAACGCCGCGTCTGAATCGGGTCGTCCGCGCTCCCAGACCCAGGAATTTGCGCGGCGCGGTCCCTATTTCCTCTCGACGGATCGGACGCTGCTCGACGTTGCCTTGATTCACCGGTTTTTGTCCGAGCAGTCGTATTGGGCGCCCGGCATCCCTCGCGAGATCGTCGAGCGCTCGATCGCAAACTCGCTCTGCTTCGGCCTCTTTCACGGATCGCGGCAGGTCGGCTTCGCGCGGTTCGTCACCGATCGAGCGACGTTCGCCTGGCTGGGCGACGTCTTCGTCATCGACGAGTGTCGTGGCGAAGGGCTCGGCAAGTGGATGGTCGAAAGCCTGCTGGCGCATCCGGACGTGCAGGGCCTGCGGCGGATCCTCCTGGGCACGCGCGACGCCCACACCCTTTACACACAGTTTGGATTCACGCCGCTGAGCGACCCCAGCCGATTTCTGGAAATCCATCGGCCAAGTCTGTACCTGACAGCTCCGCGCTCGAGCACGGAATAGGCAAGTCCGCAACCGTTAATCCCAGTCACTCGCAAACCCGCTCGAACAATCCGAATTGCAGGGCAATCCCCGAAACGACCCGTGTGTGCCCGGCAGATATCCTTCAACACGGTCATAATGACAATTGGTTGCAGGCCAGGGTCTGATTGCAGGCAGTGTCTGCGTCCGTGAGAAGGGAGCCGCCGGTTATGTCGCCAGTACTCTCAGATTCCTATCAAAGCGAAGCCGCCCGCTGGCGGGCGCTCGTCGAGCGTCGCAAGGCGGCCGATGGGCACTTTTTCGTCGCCGTGAGGACAACCCGCATCTTCTGCCGGCCGTGGTGCCCGTCGCGCCGCCCGCTGCGAAAAAACGTTCTCTTCTTCGACACAGCGCAGCAGGCGCTGCGGGCCGGCTTTCGTCCCTGTCTGCGCTGCCGGCCAATGGGCGAGGACCCGCGAGGCCGGCTGGCTGACGTGTTGGTCAAGGCGTGCCGGTTGTTGGAGAGTGACGACGACAGCGTCCGCAGCGCGGAAGTTGCCGCTAAAGTCGGCTTGAGCCCGCACTACTTTCAAAGGTTTTTCAAGCGGCAGACCGGCGTGACGCCGCAGCAGTATCGCAACCGCTGCTTATCCGACCGGGTGAAAGGCCGGCTGGCCGAATCGAAAACGGTCACTCAAGCCGCTCACGGGGCCGGCTACTCATCGACCGCGCGGTTTTATGCCCGGGCAGGCAAAGAACTGGGGATGTCGGCTCGCGCCGCCAGAGGCCACGCGAATGGGCAGCTGATTCAATATGCGGTCCGTTCCTGCTCGCTTGGGAAGCTGCTTGTGGCTTGGACGTCTCGCGGCGTGTGCGACGTGCGCTTCGGCGAGACCTCGACCGAGCTGGCGGACGGGTTGCGCGAACGCTTG
>DASPSM010000065.1:0-11159 GCA_035623955.1 Planctomycetaceae bacterium | reverse complement strand
CGAGGCGGAAACGCGCTGGACGTTCGAGCCACAAGAGCCATGGTCCACGGGGCGCTATCGGCTGCTCGCGTCGACACGGCTGGAGGATCCGTGCGGCAACAGCATTGGTCGGGCCTTTGAGGTTGACCTTAAGCGGTCGCCGAATTTGCCGCTCCCTCCCACCGTCATTCGACTGGAGTTCGAGGTGCGCGACCGGCGTTAATAGAGAGCTCACTGGCGAAGCACGCTCTACGACTTGTCCTCGGTGAGCGGCGGTTCTGCGTTGGCGTTCTGGTCTGCGGGCTTTGGCAGAAAGCCTGGCGACGAATCGCCGGCGGGGTTTTTCGAGTCGAGTGTGTCACCATCGACGATTCCAGTCTGTTCCAGCGCGGTTGATGAGGAATCGGTTTTCGAATCAACGGTTTCTGAAAGAGCGCGCGTGGTTCCCCCTGTTGGCTCCGAGAGAACAACAAGGATGCTCATCTCGCCGATGGAAACCAAGTCGTTGTGCAACAGGATCGTCGGACTGCTCCCGATTCGACGCCCATTGAGCTTTGTGCCGTTCTTGCTGCCGAGGTCGCGGATCCGCAACGTGTAATCGTCCAACAACACCACGCAATGGTAGGCGCTGACAAATTCGCTATCCATTCGCAAGTCGCAGTCTTCCGCCCGCCCAACAAGCAGTCGACCACGCTGAAGCTGAATCATCTGTCCGGCCCAGGGGCCACCGGCAAAACTCAGTTTGGCGTCCATCGGGATACCTGCCGCTAACAGTCTTACACCAGTTGTCTTTGCCACGCGCAGTTCTGAGACCGGACGGAGCGCTTTGCCGGCGGAACCGGCTCCAAAACGAGTACACAGTAGTTTGCCCTAGCCGACTGATTCTGCTCGCTCGGGAAGTCTTGCGGCAATGAGTATTTCCCCTTATGCCGCTGAGCTTCGGCAAAGCTCCCGACCTCCGCTGTCGGCAGGGCAAACACGCAGGCCGTGTAGGGGTATCCCCGATACTGGCGCGCCGCTGGATCATGGAGGACTTGGCCGAGTTGAGGCTGCGCGACGCTCGGGCCTGGCGCCATAGTTGCGCTGGCCGCGGTGTCGCTAGCTGCCGTGTCATCCGGTCGCGACGTTCGAGCCGACCAAGCACTCCGACAATAACCAACTCCGCGGCTTGAAAGGAAGCCTCTTAAGGAAGCATCTTGACGGCAGGGTGTGGCCCAGAGCCGTCTGGCATAGTCGGCGGCACGCCCCGCCCTTACCTACTCATAAAGTCAAGCAGTCTTACTTCGCCGGCTTCAGATGCTTGTCGAAGAACGCGAGCGTGGCTTCGCGGGCTTTCCGAATGGCGGGGCCGCGAAAGGCGTGCCCTTCGCCCTCGAGGATTAGCAACTCGCTCGTCGCGCCGGCCTTTTTCATCGCGGCATCGAACTCCACGGCCTGATCCACAGGCACGAGCTTGTCCCCTGTGCCGTGGATCGTCAGGATCGGACAGACGTTCTTCGCGACGTAGGTGATGGGGCTGGCGTCCTTGTATTCTTCGGCCCGCTCCTGCGGCGTCCCGCCGGTTAGCGTTCTCAACAGCAGATCGACTTGCTTGTTGTAGTTGTACATCCGCGCGAGATCGGTGGGGCCGACCCAGTTAACGACTGTCTGCACCTGGCTCGAGGCGTCTGGACTTCCTCCTTTCCCCTCAAACTTTTTCGACGAACCGGTGACTGCCAGCAGCAGACTCAAATGGCCGCCTGCCGACGCACCGGTTGCTCCGATGCGGTTGGGATCGACGTGATACTTCTCGGCGTTGGCTCGCAGCCAGCGTACGGCGCACTTGCAGTCTTCGATCTGAGCGGGGAAGGGGTATTTAGCCTTGGCGGTCTTATCGGGGTGTGTGAGCCGGTACTCGATCGTGACGGCGACGTATCCGCGCCGGGCCGCCCCTTGAATGTCATTCGTGTAGGCAGCTCGGTTGCCGCCACTCCACCCGCCGCCATGAATGTAGATGATGGCCGGCAACAGCCCTTCCGCATGTTCCGGCCGGGCCAGATCGAGCTTGAGGTCCTCGGTCCCCGCTTTTCCGTACGTGATGTCCTTCTCGACAACCACGTTGGTCGGAGCGCTCGCGACCGGCTCTATGGCCGACGCCGTTCTGGCGAAAACGAGCAACGAGCCGATAATCGCGGCTGCCAATAGAACTGGGGAGAACCAAGCGCGCGTGCGGATCAGCATCGGGGGGACCTTTGAGTAGCTGGCGGGCGTGGAGATTAAAAGTACAAGCGCCGCGCGGTTTCCCCGAGAATCCAACGCTTCGATTCGGCATCGAGGCCCAGCTCGCGGGTGAACACGCGCAGGTGCTCGATATACGTTGCCTTGGGACACCACAGTTCGCAAGGGAAGTCGCTTCCCCACACGCAGCGATCGGGCCCGAAGGCAGCGATAACCTTGCGGCAAGGCTCGTGCATGTCGCCAAACGGATAGCTTTCGGCGCTGCCGGTCACGACGCATGACAGTTTCGCATACACGTTCGGCAGCCGGGAAAGTCGCAGCAGATCGCCCAGCACTCCCCCTCCGCCACTTCCGGCGCTCAGATACAGGCAGTGATCGACGACGACTCTCAGCCCCGAGTGTCGGCGAGCGAGAGCCTCGATCTCGGCCCGCTTTTCACGCGTTGTGTTGACGTTGACCACAATGCCCAGTCGCTCGGCGGCCGCCCAGAGCGCTTCGACTCCCGGATCGACATAGCGGCCACTTTGAGTGGGCAGGCTGCGCAGGCCTCGCACGTTCGACTCGCGGACATAACGCGCAAGCAGCTCGGGGCTGCCCGCATCGTCCGGATTGAGCGTGCACACGCCAACCAGCACGTCGGCATTCTCGCGGGCGACGTCGGTGAGGAACCGATTGTCCCACCCGTAAAACGTGCTCACCTGCACGGCCGTTGCAAATCCGACCCGAGCCGCGGCCAGCTGCTCGCGCAAATGCGCGGGCGTTCCTTTCCCCACGGGCGGCCGATACGGATTCGCGATCGTCGGATATTTGAGCTCGTTCGGACTGTAGACGTGGGCGTGGCAGTCGACGATCAGCGGGATTTCTGCGTCTGACGCTGCCTCCGCGAGCTCGGCTGGCATGACCGACAGGCAGGTCGCCATCCAACCGGCGCTTTGCAGGAACTCGCGCCGCGAAATCGCTCGGCGCGCCGCGGATCCAGCGGCTCGAAGCAGCATAGGGAACCTTGTGCCGGGAAGGATTCAAAAAGATGTGTCGAGGGGCCGCGATGGGAGAGTGCGGCGGAAATGTGGGGGGGGGGTGATAGCCTATCCTTCGATTCGCCTCAACGGCGATTTGGACCGGGATCGGCCCGGGGCCCAACATCGTTTGACCCCCTCGGCGGTGGGCAATAAAATTCACCCTCCCCGCGTTGCGATCGCCTCGACCGAGGCGATCCCTCTGTTGCGGGGCCGTCTGTCGGCGCAATGTGTGTCGGCACAATCACCTGGGTCTTATTTCGAGAGGGCGGCTGTCAAAATCGTAACGGCCCGGCGAACGGGCTGTGCCGAATCGGTGGGCGAGCTTTCGCGAGATTCGGTCGAGGATGGTCGTCGGAGGAGCAAGAGCGTGTCGGAGATCGTGGTTAAGGAAATTCTGGACGCGGGCGTGCACTTCGGCCACCGGACCAGCCGGTGGAATCCCAAGATGCGCCCCTACATTTACGGCCGGAGGAACCTGATTCACATCATCGATATCAAGCAGACGGTGACCGGCCTGCTGCGAGCGCGAAAGTATCTGCAAAAGGTGGCTGCCGACGGCAGCCTGGTCCTTTTCTGTGGGACCAAGCGGCAGGCGGCCGAGGCGGTGCAAGAATCGGCTGAGGTGGCGAAGATGCCCTACGTCACCGAGCGCTGGCTGGGCGGCACGCTGACCAACTTCCGCACGGTTCGCAGCCGGCTCAAGCGACTGGAAGAGTTGGAGGCGCTCGAGAGCAGCGGCGAGCTGGAAACCTACTCCAAGAAGATGCAGTCGACGCTGATGCGCGAGAAGAAGAAGATCTTCCGCAACTTGAACGGCATCCGCACGATGAACCGCATGCCCGAGGCGGTGATCGTCGTCGATCCGGGCAAGGAAAAGAACTGCGTGCGCGAGGCGCGCAACGTCGGAGCCAAGGTCGTCGCGCTCATCGACACCGACTCGGATCCGGACGTGGTCGACCTGCCGATCCCCGGCAACGACGACAGCATCCGTTCCATTCGGCTGATTCTTGGCTATCTGACCGACGCGATCATCACCGGCCGGGCCCAACTTCCGGAAGAACCCGAAGCCCCCGTGAAGGACGAGCCGCGGCCCATTCCGTCGATTTCGTGACGTGGAAAGGGGCGGCTTGCTAGGAGCGAGCCTCCCCCAGTCCGTCGACCGGCGAACCGGTGCCCGACTGCGACGTGTCCTTATTAATAAGAGGAGCCGCTCCGGCTAGAATTCGCCTCCAGGGGAATCGACTCTCGAGGCGTTGGCGACAAGGAGAGATGGACGATGGCGGAAATCAGCGCGGCCGCAGTCAAGGCCCTGCGTGACAAGACCGACCTGCCGATGATGCTCGTAAAAAAGGCATTGACGGAGGCGGGGGGCGACGAGGCCAAGGCGATCGAGATTCTCAAGCGGGAAGTCGGCAAGGTCAAAGAGAAGCGCGCCGACAATCCGACAGAGGAGGGGCGGATCTTTGCGCTCGTCGCCGCCGACGGCAGCGAAGCGGCAATGATCGAGATCCAATGCGAGTCGCCCCCGGTCGCCACCGGACAAGCCGTCGCCGAGTTCGGCGAGAAGCTGGTGAAGCACCTGCTCGAAGGTCCCGGTGCGCTCAGCCCCGACGAGCTGATGCTGCAAAAACCCGCGGGCAGCCACAAGACGTTCGCTGAAATGTTCGATGAGCTGATCAACAAGATCCGAGAGAAGATGATCGTGACGCGCATCGCCCGCGTGAAGGGGCCGGTCGGCGCTTACGTCCATCACGATCACAAGACGGGTGTCTTGTTCCAGGCATCGGGCGAGAAGAAGACGAGCCCGCTGCTCAAAGACGTGGCGATGCACATCGTCGCCATGAAGCCGATCGTCTGCTATCCCGAAGAGCTCGATCCCGCCATCGTCGAGAAGGAGCGGGAGCGCCTCCGCGAACAGGCCAAGAAGTCGGGCAAACCCGATAACATCATCGACAAGATTGTCGATGGGCAGCTCAAGACGTTCTATAACGATGCCGGCGTGCTGACGTTTCAGCCGTTCGCCAAAGACCAGGCAAAACTGGTCAGCCAGGTGCTCGCCGAGCAAGGCCTCAAAGCGGTGAAGTTCACCCGCTGGGTGATCGGTCGCCGCTAACCGGCGGGGCGCGGGACGCGCCCTCACGGACGTTGCCGAACCGTCCGGCGGGCCTGGTGGACACGGCGCGTAGCGAGAGTTCACAGTCGCCTGTCGTACCACGGGCGGTCGCCGCGCGGCGCGAAGCCTGGCACGATCGAAGTTCGGTGAGAGGCCGCCTCTTCGTTCCAGATCTCGCGCCACTTTGCGAGAGCCGCCTCGGCCGCAGTGGGAACGCTAACTCCGGGTTCCGGACTGTGCATCGCGGCTGAAATCAGGCGTTCGAAGACGGGATCCGGGATTCGCCGCGACCAACCCCGCAGAACATGCACGGCCCCGTCCAGAATCGTGTGCGCCCAGGCGCGGTCGATCAGCGCCAACAGCAGCGGCGTGACGGCCCAACCGCCGATGTTGAGCAGTCCCTCCGCCGCTACCCAGCGCAGGTCTTGATGCTCATCCTCCAGAAACTTGATGAGCGCGGGAGTGGCGGAAGGGTGCGCGATCTCGGCCAGTGCCTTGCAGGCCTCCAGGCGTCCACGGTCGTTGGCAGTTTCCAAGGCGGTCAGCAGCTCCGGCACGGCCGGCGCCCCAAACTCGACAATTTCACCCCGCGCTTCCTCGCGCTCCGCCGCCCGCGGCGAGGAGAGCCTCTCGATCAGCAGCCGAATCTGTGGGCCGCGTGCCGCAGTCGCCAAAGTTTCGCTCGATGTTTCGTCTTTTGCTTTCTCAGGTGTGCTCTTGCTCATGGCAATTCCCTTTCCGCCTCCCTGTACGAGTTTTTCGCCGACCTGACGAAACCAGGCAGGGGAGCCGCAGTCGCGTGGTTGGCGCGGACCGGATCGCGGCCCGAGCCGAAGCGATTGGGCAGGTTTCTGACCCGGAACGCCTGTGCGCTGGTCCATCGACGGCCCGGTGGGTCGCGGCACGACAAGCGTTGTTCGGGATCGGACACGACAACCGCCGCACGACCGACGGCAAACTTCGCGGCCGAGGCAAACTGGTCAGTAAATTCCAGCAATGCATGTCGCGTGCCAACGGCGTGCCCGCAGACGTGCGAAAACTGGGGTTATGCGTTTGACTCCCAGCGTTGCCAAGCGCACGATAAGCCGAGCGGAAATGGACACAAGGGCTCGGGCAATCGGATTGCAGGCAAACACAACGTACTCACTTGGGAGGTATCGAAGCATGTTGAAAAGAGCGATGGGAACCGTTTTGTGCGCGATTGCGATCGCGTCATTTGCGTCCCTGGCGACGCGAGTCTCAGCAGCGGACGTGAAGGGCGGGATCGAAGGCAAGGTTGTCAAGGCCGACGCCGCCAAGGGAACGATCACCATCATCAGCCAGGGGAATGAGAAGACCTACAACGTCGCCGCTGCCACGGTGATCGTCGGCCCGCGGGGGGGCATCGTTCGTCGCCGGCTGCACGATCCGCGATTCCACGAGGGGCTCCCGATCACGGTCGTCGCCAACGGAGACACCGCAACGCAGCTGGTGCTCGGCGTCGATCACAAGGCCGCCAAGTCGACCGAGGGCACAGCGGCCAAAGGCGCCACGAACCGCGCGTCGGGTTTCCGCGGAGAGGGTGCCGCCAAGTCGGAGGAAGCGGCCGATGACGAAGACAACGAGTACCCGGGCAAGATCAAGAGCGTGGATGCTGACAAGAACCTGCTGGTCGTCACGCTGCTCACCGGCAAGGATCGTTCGTTCATGGTCGGCAGCGAGGCGAAGCTGACGATCCGCGGCCGCGTGAGCCAAAAGGGGCTCAGCGATGCGGCCCTTCGGCCGGGAGCTTCCGTGACCGTGGCGACCGAAGAGGGGAGCAAGAAGGTCAAAGAGGTGAGACTCGAAGGTGCTGTTGGTCGCGGTGGTCGCCGGCCGATGAGGCTTGGCCGGCCGAGCGGTCAGTAAGTTCAGTCCAATAAATTTCGAACAAGTTTAGTTCATAAGTTTAACGGGAACTCGCTGGAGCTGATGCTCCAACGAGGCGGTGATTAGAAGTCACTTCGCGAATTATCCCCACGCTCGGCGACGCCCGTCGCCGAGCGTTTTTTGTTCGCGAAGCAATCAGCTTAGCGCACCGGCGATGCGCCGGTCATGACTGGTCGCGACCCTACTGAGACCGCGGAACGCGGTCTCCTTCTAAGACCCCTGCACCGACGAGTCGCCGTCGTTGCGATCCACACGCTGCACTCCTGGCGACAGTCTGATCGAGATTCCGTCGGGCAAATTGGTGGGCTTCGTCTCGACGCCCGCCAGTTCGCTGGCGCCCGCGGCCCACATTTCGTCGGTCGAAACCGCGAACACCTTCGGCTTCTGTCTGTATCGAGTGAGCGACAACAACCCCCTCATCACGCTGGGCATTGATAGCGAGTGCTCCCCCCGTTCGACATTCAACCTCGACGGCTCTCGCCTGGCGTGGGGCAACCGGGACGGCACTGTTACCGTTTGCTATCTCGCCGAGGTCCAAAGGCCTTGGCCGCGATCGGGTTCGGTTGGTGAACCGCGAACGGCACACGATGGGGGGTGAAACGGTGGGACGCGAACCCGAAACCGGAGGCTCTGGATCTTATGGCCCGTGTCCAGGCTGAGCAGACGCCCAGGCTGAGCAGACGCTTGGGCTGAGCAGACGGCGCCCCGCAGGCCCTGAAAATCAGATAAGTAGATCCCCCTATTTCACTTGTCGGTCCCAATCAATAGGCTTGGGGATCCACTTCGGGATTAGTTGCCCGGTGCTCGAAATCTCACACTGGCTCGGATTTCACACTGACTCGAAATCTCACACTGGCTCGAGATTTCACACGGGTTCAAGATTTCACACTGGCTGTCTGACCGACTGATGCAAACCCTGCCGGAACACAGGTGGGCGCTGCCAAGGTGCACCACCCCATTCCTCCCTGCATTCCTCCCTGCGCAGCCATGCCGTTCAAGCTGACAGCCGACGCTTTTTTCCGTAGTCTGCGACGCAGTGGACTCGTCGGCGAGGATCGTGTGGCTTCGCTTTTTGAGGAGCTCGCCCAGGAGGGAGTTGACGTCGGAGAGCCAACGGCGATTGCTGCGGCGCTCGTGCGGAACGGAACACTGACTGAGTGGCAGGCCAAAGAGCTTCTGCGAGGAAGACACCGCGGCTTCATTCTGGGGAAGTATCGCCTGCTGTCACTCCTGGAGCGCGGCGGAACGAGCGCCGTTTATCTGGCCGAACACCGGCTGATGCGCCGCCGCTGTGCCATCAAAGTGTTCCCCAAAACCCACCTGGGCGACTCCATCCAGCTGGGCCGATTCCGTCGTCAAACCCAGCTCGTGGCTGCGCTCAACCACCCGAATCTCATCCGCGCCTACGACGTCGATTCTGCGCTCGATGGCAAGGCCGAAGTCCATTTGTTCGTGATGGAGTTCGTCGACGGAGAAAGCCTTCATGATCGAGTGCTCCGCAAGGGGCCCCTGCCGCCGGTCGAGGCGGCCAACTGGATTCGACAAGCGGCTGACGGACTGGCTTATGCCCACCGTTGCGGAGTCGTCCACGGCAACGTCAAGCCCACCAATCTGCTGGTCTCCCGCGAAGGTGTGATCAAGATCCTCGACCTCGGACTGGCAAAGCTCTTCGATCCTGAGGCTCCTGCACCGGCTGTTCTTCCTGCGCCGCTCAAAAACCAGCGACTCTCGGGAACCGCGGGTTTGCTGGCAGCCGAGCAGTCTGTTGAGGGTGGCCCTGTTGCGGGTGGCCCTGCTGCGGGTGGCCCTGCTGCGGGTGGCCCTGTTGAGGGTGGTCCTGTTGAGGCAAGCCGTGTCGATCCACGCAGCGACATCGATAACCTGGGCTGCACGTTTTACTTCCTGCTTGTTGGACAGCCACTGATTCCAGGGCGCAGCCTGCGTCAGCCTCTCCTGGGCCGCTTAGCGCAAATCCGTCCCGACGTGCCGGCCGACCTGGCCTTGATTCTCAGCCGGATGATGGCCAACCAGCCGGCCGACCGTTATCAGACCTCTGAGCAAGTCTCGGAGGTCTTGCGAGAATGGCTCGTCAGACATGCTGATCCAGAATGGCTCGCACAAAACCCGGCGGTGCTCAGCAGTCCCGATGTTCTGAAAAAGCGCTCGCCGGATGCGAAGACTCCCTCGGCGGAAAGCGCAAGCGCATCGGCCGCGGTCGGGACGGGCTTGGCGTCGGCCGACTCGCGCGAGCGAACGTCGACCTCGAAGGTGTCCGCGAATGGGTCCCCGAATGTGTCTGCGAATGTGCCCTTGCGAGTAGCGCGGCCCCTGCAGGATTTCTCAGCAGGCACGAGGAGGCCGACGCCAACCGGGAGGGTTTCCGCGCCAGCGACTTCCTCCCAGAGCGGACCAACCGTCGGAATCGACACCAAGAAGGCGCTACCGATTGATCAATATGATCATCATGATCATCAATACGCTCCTCAATACGAATCGAGCGTGGTTGATTCGCTCTTTGGCAGGCCTCGTGTGCGCCGCAGGCGGGGCCTGGAGATCGTCGCCTTGGTCCTGGTGTCTGCGGTCACCCTCTTCGGGGGATTGGGCTGGTTTACCTTTCGGCAAAACAACCTCCCGCTGCACTCCACCCAGCAGCGATCCACCGAGCAGACATTTAGTGAGGAGACATCCGGCGAACAGACATCTGGTGAGCAGACATCTGGCGAGCAGACACCTAGCGAGCAGACACCTAGCGAGGCGGCGGTTTTACCGGAGCCAGCAGCCGCCCCAGCGCCAACCCGCCGGCCGATCGAAGGCGACATCCGCGTTGGACCCAAAGACCGCTATCAAACGCTCGCCGACGCCATCGATTTTGTTCGCCAGTCGTATGCACACGGCGTATTGTTTTCGGGCTCGGGGGAGGGATCGCGGACCATCAGAGTCGCCGGCGGGCACACCTACCCCGAGAGGATTGAGATCGACAACTCCGATTTCCACTTTCCGAAGGGACTGCGGATCGTCTGCAACGATCCGGTCCCGGCGATTCTGGCCCCTCCTGGCCCGCAGCCGGTCGTTCGCCTCCACGGCGTGGAGCGCTTTACATTCGAGGGATTCGAAATCGACGCCGCCGGAAAACGAGCGGCAATCGAGCTGTCTGGTTACCTGGTGGGGACACGGCTGTGCAATCTCCGAATTTGCGGGGACTGCGAGACGAGTCTTCTCATCCGGGGAGCGATGGGGCTGCAGCGCCCTCAGTCGCGCTGCATTTTGGATCATCTGGTGCTGCGCCGCCAACGCTCGGGTGGCAGCGGCGTGCGGTTCGATCAGGGGATCGATTCCTCGTCCAATCTGACTATTAGAGGTTGCCGGTTTTTTGGTCCGTTCGAGTCGGCCATCGCATTCAGCGGTCCGGTGGTCGGCATCGATATTCGGGAGTCGATCATCACGGGGGCTGCGGTGGGCATGCTCCTCGAGCGTGAGGGACTGGCCGTCAAAGACCTGGCGATCGTCAACAACACCTTCCACCAATTGAATCAGGGAATCGTCGTGTGCGATACGCCCCCCAGCTCCAGCCTCGACTGGATTGTGCAACGCAACCTGTTTGCCGCCGTCACCGAGGCGGAAATGTTCGTGGAGCGGGGAGGGAATCGGGCCCAATTCCTGGGACGCTTCGGCAAAGGGGCCATCTCCGGGAACTGGACCAGCCGAAAAGTTGGCAAGCCTCTACCGGAGGGTGAGATCGATCTGTTTACGGGCGGCGGGCAGACAGGTGCGGCGTTACGATTTCAGGCGAACGATCCGGACAAGGATCGGTTTTTGTGGCCCGTGGCCCAGGCTCCCTACCGGACCGCGGGTGCCGTAATTCTCAAGTAAGCAGCTGATCCGGCCGCCGCCGTGTGAATTTATGCAAGAGGTGGATTTTGTGC
>DASPSM010000060.1:0-11096 GCA_035623955.1 Planctomycetaceae bacterium | reverse complement strand
AACCATCCCGTGATCGCCCACGGACGGCTCTACGCGCGCAATAGCGAAGAGATCGCCTGCTACCAGCTCGCGCCCCCCGAAACGCACACCGCGCAGGCGCGCTAGTAGTTCGACCGGCCAGAATTCGCAGGTTGGGCCATGCCCACGGCTCTGCGTGGCTCGGCGTGCGCGTGGCACCCAGCGCGTAGAATCGTGACTGAGAAGAAAGGCGAAGCACCGTGGGGCTCACGCCCCACGCTCGCCAGGGTCACACGGGCTTCGACGCCGGATCGCACAACGACTCGGCGAGCGGCCAGCGTGAGCTGGCCGGTGCTGCTCTTCAATTCCGTGAGCTCCGAACGCGTATCATTTGCAGCTCGATCAACGAAAAAGCCCGCGGAGGCGATCCGCGGGCTTTTTGATTTCGGGCGATCGATTACTTGTCGGATTTCAGGTTGTGGCTGATCGGAATCGTCACGCAATACTTGCTGAACAGATTGATCACCAGGGTCGCCTTGTTGTCCTTGACGTCCTTGATCGTCAGCGCGAGCTCGGCCTTGGGCGCGTCGGTGGCCTCCTCGAACGACGACTTCGACAGCGGCTCTTTGCCGCCGCTATACACGTGCAGCTGCCAATCGTCTCCCTCGGCATGCTTGACGGCGCACATCACGCACGTGACGTCTTTCTCGGCTTCGTCGGTCTTGAACTTGATTTTGCGAAGCTGCTTGTCCGTGGCCGGCTTGCCGTCGGCAAGCGGGTTGAATTCGGACGACATGAAGATGTAGCACAGGCCGACGCCGCGATCCTTCTCGGAGTCCTTCGCTTCGCGGTCTTCGCGAAATCCCTTGAGCGGGACGAGGATAATGCCCCGCATCGCGTTCGGGTCGAGCAGGCCGACCGCCTTTTCGGGGTCGGCGTCGATCTTCACCGGCAGGTCTTTGTGCGTCTTGGTCAAGAGCTCGATGAGCTTGCCGCCGAACTCTTTCGCGACATCGGGATCCATCTCGGTGAGCGGGCTGTCTTCCGCCCGGCACTTGTTACCCACCCACAAGACGCAAGCCGCAAACAGAAAGACCGGAACCAGTTTTCTCGCAACCATGCTCGCACCCTTTGGACGCAATTTGAGTATCGATGAGGACTCGCCGAGGAAAGAAATCTGACGGCGCCACGCGCCTCACGTTCGTACCGCCGGCAGGCTCAGACGGTTTCAGGAAAACGCGGTCGTTCGGCCCCAAACGACTTTTTGCGTTTTCCGACGGCCTGCATTGGTCGGTTCATTCTATGTCGCCCGCGCCCCCCACGCCACAATGCGGTCGATGGCGACAAAGTTCCGCTTCGAATGGCCTAAGGCAAGAGCCTGTGCAAACGGCCAGCCCCCCGCGTTTTCTGCCCGCCTTTAAAGCAAGCAAGCCCGCGGAAAGCGCTCCGCGGGCTTGCTGCGAATAGGACCAGAACTACTTCTTGGTCTCTTTGGTTTCCTTCGAGTCCTTGGTTTCCTTCGTTTCCTTCACTTCCATCTTGTGGGCGATGGGAATGGAGGCGGCGTACTTCCCGAAGATATTGAAGACGAGAGTGGCCGAGTCTTTCTTCGGATCTTCGATCGCCAGGGCCAGGTCCCCCTTGGGAGCGTTGTTGGCCTCGCCCCAGTTCGACTTGATGATCGGGTCTTTGTCTTTGCCGTAAACGTACAGCTCCCAATCGTCTCCCTCGACGTGGCGAATCGAGCACAGCAGGCAGGTTGCCTCGCGATCCGATCCCCCCTGCCCGTCGTCGAACTTGATCTTCCGCAGCTTCTTGGCGTCGGCCGGCTTGCCGTCGATCAGCGGATTATAGGTCTGCGACATGCACACGAAGCACAAGGCGACGCCCGGATCCTTCTCGAGGGCCTTGTTCTGCTGATCCTCTTTGAAGTTCTTCACCGGCACCGCAATGATGCCCTCGTTCGTTTCTGCGTTGAACAGTCCGACCGCTTTCTCGTAGTTCGGCTCGATTTTGACCTGCAGATCCTTGTGCTCTTTCGCGAACTGCTCGTGGATCAACTGGCCGAACCGCTTGGCGATCTCCGGATCCATTTCGCCCAGCGGACTATCGGCGGCCTGCGCCTTGGCCGCGAAAGACAGCACCCCAAGCGCCAGAACAAAGACACAGAACACTCGTTTCACAACCATGAAGCACCCCGTGGACCAAATGAGAATGGATCTTCCCGACGTCGGAAAGGTGACAACCCAGCCCCTGTGCGATTGATCGCCGTGCGTCGCGGTCGGCTTTCAGACCCGAGAGCCGGCTGCGACGGATTGGCGTGCACCTCGGCGACTGCCCGGGCGAACGGCTCAACCCATCTTACGGAGTGGCCGTCCGGTTCGCCAATCAAAACCTGGCTCGTGCGCCAAAAGCTCATCTTGGGTTAAGTTTCTATCAAGAGCAACTTCCGCAAATCGACCGGCGCACTGGATTTTTTTGGTTCCGTTCCAGCGCCCAATCGCTGACACTGGCAAGTCGCACGCGCGGCATGACAGGCAGCCTGCGGCAAATAGAAAGATCAGCCCTTTGCACGAAACACTGGATACCGAGCGATTGACGCTGCGCCACTTTGTCGAGGCGGACCTCGATCCCTACGCGCGAATGTGCGCCGATCCCGAAACCATGCGGTACCTCGGGTCCGGCGCGACGGTTTCGCGCGCCGACGCCTGGCGGTCGATGGCAATGTTGCTCGGCCATTGGCAACTGCGGGGTTACGGCATGTGGGCCGTCGAGGAGAAGCAGACCGGCCAGTTCATCGGCCGCCTCGGCCTGCACTATCCCGAGGGTTGGCCCGCACTCGAGGTGGGATGGCTCATCGATCGAAGTCGCTGGGGGCGTGGACTGGCAACCGAAGGGGGGCGGGCGGCGATGCAGTTCGCCTTCGAGCGCCTCCAACTCGAACGGCTTGCGAGCGTCATCCACCCGCAGAACGCGGCGTCGATTCGCGTGGCCGAAAAGCTCGGCATGCGGCCCGAACGCGGCGCACAGATTAATGGTGTCGACGTGGTGATTTACTCTCGTGGTCGCTGAAGGCTCCCCAGATTCGTGAGGCACGGCGAGAAGCATCCGTGAGCGGCAGCACGCAACCCGTCGCCTTGAGCGAGTCGATCGAATGGCTCGAGCCGGACGGCCTGGGCGGTTACGCCTCGGGCACGACGAGCGGATTGCGGACGCGTCGCTACCACGCGGTGTTGCTGACCGCGACCACGCCGCCGACCGGGCGGGTCGTTCTCGTCAACGGCTTCGACGCGTGGGTAGAGTCCGACGGCAAGCGGTATGACCTCTCCTGCCAGCGCTATTCGCCGAATGTCATCGCCCCGGATGGTCGGGGCCGTCTGCAGTCGTTTACCGACGATCCGTGGCCGCGCTGGGTCTGGCAGTTGGAACCCTGGATGACCCTCACGCAGGAACTCTTCGTGCCTCACCAGATTTCCGCCTGCGTGCTGATCTGGACTCTCCTCGGGTGGAGGCCCAGCGGTTCGCCCGCTCCCAAGCTCATCGTGCGGCCCTTTCTCTCCGGCCGCGATTACCACGGCAGCCACCACGAGAACCGCGCGTTTCGCTTCGACGCCCAGCCGCAAGCCTTGGGCGTGACCTTCAAACCGTACGAGGCGCTGCCTGGCATCACGGCTCTTGCGAGCGGAACCTATCTCGCGGAACCGGGCTGGTATCGCAACTTTCTCTACACGCGGGAACAGGAGCGCGGGCTCGATTGCGTGGAAGACCTGGCTGCCCCCGGCAGCTTTAGCATCGATCCGCGTCTGCCCGGCGTGCTGATCTTCGCCGCCGAAAAGCACGCCGCAACGTTGACGCGCCTCGGGAACAGCGCGGCCGAGATTGCCCGCAGCCTGGCCGCCTCGGAGCGCAAGCGCCGCGCGGCACTTGGCAGCCGGCTCGCGCGATCGGCCGACGCCTATCTCGTCCGCCGTGACTGCGACACCGCGCCGAGCGCCGCGCCAAACGGCGAACGTGCCGGCGGCGGCCGCACCATCGTCGCCGGCTATCCCTGGTTCACCGACTGGGGGCGGGACACGTTCATCTCGGTGCGCGGCTTGTGCATCGCGGCAGGCAGGATGCAGGAGGCCGCGGAGATTCTCAGCGCCTGGGCCGGAACGATCTCCGAGGGAATGCTCCCCAATCGGTTCCCCGACCAGGCGGGCGCCGCGGAATACAACTCGGTCGACGCGTCGCTGTGGTACATCGTCGCCGTCGGCGATTTCCTCAAGCGCAGCCGCACGGCAGGGCCCCCTGCCCCCGCGGCTGTCGTCCAAAAACTTCGGGCGGCCGTCCAAGCGATTCTGTCCGGGTACTCCCGCGGGACGCGCTACGGCATCCGCTGCGATGACGACGGCCTGTTGCAAGCCGGCGTCCCCGGAGAGCAGTTGACGTGGATGGATGCCCGGATTGGCGACCGGGTCATCACTCCGCGGATCGGCAAGCCCGTCGAGGTCGAGGCGCTGTGGCTCTCGGCCCTGAAGATCGGCGGGCAATTCGACCCGCAATGGAACGGAGCCTTCGCGCGAGGTCTCGAGTCCTTTCGCACGCGATTCTGGAACGAGTCGCTGGGAGGGTTGTATGACGTGATCGACGTCGATCATCGGTTCGGGCGGGTCGACGACGCCGTGCGGCCCAATCAGATCTTTGCCGTCGGCGGATTGCCCGAGACGTTGCTGGACGCCCCGCGGGCGCGTCGAGTTGTGGACCTGATCGAGAAGCGGTTGTGGACTCCGCTGGGTCTGCGGACGCTCGACCCGAGTGATCCGGCTTATTCGCCGCACTATGTCGGGGGCCCCAAGGCGCGCGACGCGGCCTATCATCAGGGGACGGTTTGGCCCTGGCTGGCTGGCCCGTTTATCGAAGCCTGGGTGCGCGTTCGGGGCGACGGACCCGAAGTTCGCGCCCAAGCGCGGAAAAGATTTCTCGAACCGCTGCTCGAGCGTCTCGACGTCGCCGGCCTGGGGCACCTCCCCGAAATCGCGGACGGCGACCCGCCGCACACGCCGCGCGGCTGCCCGTTCCAGGCCTGGTCGCTGGGCGAACTGATCCGCGCCCAGGCGCTGCTGCTCGGCTGACTGGCGGCGAATTCAGTTGCGTGAGCCGCGCATCGAGCCAGCTCGCGCAAACCGCGTACAAACACTCCGCGCTGGGTCCCGCCCGCATTAGGATGAGAGGAGCGCGCTTTGATGGGCGACAAACGCGCCCGCGCCCGAGCCGCCGACCCCGATCAACGCGAAAATGAGCAAACCAGCCAGCATCTTCCTGCTGATCGTCGTCGTGGTTTGCATCGCGATTCGGACCTTGCATTCCGGTTGGGGACTGCTCGGGCGCAGCGCTGCGCCGGGCGCGCGGGTTCCCTACGGGATCGCTGCCAATCCGGGCGACTATCTCAGCTATTCCTCGTGGGCGCAACAGTCTCGATCGGGCGCCTGGACCTTCAGTGACCTTTACACGACAACGCCCCATGCGCGGGTCTATTTCAATCCCTTCTTTCTGGTCGTCGGCTGGCTCTCGCGGGCTTCTGCCGCGCCTCCCGAATTGATCCTCAACCTGTCGGTCTTTCTGTCGCTGTTTGTTTTCGTCTACGCCTTCGACTCGATCTGCCGACGACTGCGATTCGGCAGCCTGGCGACGCTGTGCGCCTTCTGCCTGTGTTTCGGCGGCGGCGGCGTGGCCTGGCTGCGGCGCGGGGTCGAGCTGGTCGGGCTCGAACACGCGTTGCGATCGGTCGGACCCGACACCGACCTGTACCACATTCCCGATTGGTTCTATGCGGAGCTGTTTCCGCTGGTCGCTTTCAACGTGTCCCCGTTCCATTCGATGACGCTCGCCTTGTTCGCACTCGTTGTCGCGTGGCTGATCCGCTATGACGATCCGGCCGAGCCCTTCTCGTGGCTGAAAGCCAGCTTGCTGATCGGCACCTGCACCCTCCTCGTCGGAATGCGTCCCTACGAGCCGGTGGTGCTGCTGGCGGGTTCGGGGACATACGTCTGCTTCTCCCTCGTGCCGGGGGCTTCAACAGGCGAGATCAAGAGGCGCGCCCTGCTCCTTGTTTGCCTGTGTCTGGGGATCATCCCGTTTCTGGCCTACGACTTTTGGCTCACCCGGCAACCGGTCTGGCGCGACTTCTCGCACAAGGGGCTGTACCTGTTCGGTGGGGCCGACTGGGCCGGCGCGTTCCTGTTGCTTTGGGTGCTGGCGATCGCGGGGATCGCAGTCCTGGGAAAGCGGGCCCTCAAGGCGCCTTACGCCTTGCTCGTGATCTGGTTTGCGATCTATGCGGCGATTCTGATTGTGCTGCAAAGCGGATTGACGAAATTGTGCGGCGGGTGCACGATTGCCCTCTCGTTGCTTGCCGGCGCGGCAATCGAGCGCTGTGGGCGACGACTTCGCTCCGGCCGACAGCGGGTCATCGTTGCGGCGGCGGTCGGCTGCCTGGCGCTCGCCAGCGCAACGGTCCTCCTGTTTCGGATCGCCGTCTCTCCCCCGCCCCGGGTCCCCACCGATCTTCTCGGCGCGATCGACGCGATCCGGCGCGATTCGAGCATTGCGGCGCCCGCGGTGCTCACCGATCCGACCACGGCCGCGTACTTGCCGGGGCTGGGCGGACTGCGGGTCTGTTGCGGCAACTGGGGGCTGACGGACAACTATGCGGCGAAGGTCGCGGCTCTGGCCGCGCTGGGGCTGGGCGTGAAGCCGCCGGCAGATTCCGCAGCCTCGACCCCCGAAAGTTCGAGCGAAGCCGATGCGACCCGGGAAGCGGTCGGGGCGCTGCGTGAGCAGCTTGAGGCAAACGTTTTTGCCTTCCTCGTGATCAACCTTGATCAGGCCAGCCCTGAAATTGGCAGGTTTCAACGGACCATCGAACGAGATTTTCCAAAGTCCATCATTTACAACCGGGGGAAGTTTTGCGTGATCAAGCTCGACCGGGAGATCGTTGATCGAATCCCGGGACCGTGGGGCCACACGGACCACCAGACAAAACGATTGGAAGGAGGTCTTGGTCCGCAGTGACCCTAAATGACCGTGCGCGATTCTGGGAGAGTTGAACGATGCCCCCTCACCCCCAGCCCCTCTCCCGCAGGGGGCTTTGCCCAAAAACGGGGACAGACCCCTGACCCGTTGCGGCTGGATCGCCTAAAGCCGTCGCCGGGAATCAGGGTCGCATCGGCCCCAGCGTAATCGGTGACAAGACGGGGCGTCAAATCCGATCCCCGCTAGAATGACGGCATGAGCGACGAACCGAAGAATTATCAAGGAGCTTTTTGGGGAACTGTGATCGGCATCCTCGTGACGCCGGTTACTTTTTTCCTGGCGATTTATTCAACCGGAGCTGGGCACGGGGACTACGGATATTTCGGCGTTTTCTATCCGGGCCTTTTGCTACTCATGAAGCGAGGGGTGATCGGTATGGGAACTATCGCGGTTTGGGGACTTACGCAATTTCCGGCCTACGGTGCGATTATCGGGGGCAGCGGGTCAAGCCGGCGCGCCGCACTCTCTGCCGCGCTAATCTTCTTTGTCCACCTGGCGGCCGTATGGCTCTGTTTCTGGCCGTGAAGGTGACCGTTGGAGCGTCAACACAGCCGCGCGCCGCTAACAGAGTTTTTGTGCAGAGTCCCGCCTTTTTGTGCAGGACGGGGTTATTGTGCAAAGCCCCCGCAAGGGGGAGAGGGGAGAAGATTCGCACGCAAACCCCGTGCGCCGTGGTGGCAACGCTCGTATTCTTTCCCCCCTCTCCCCTTGCGGGAGAGGGGTTGGGGGTGAGGGAGGCTTACAGTTGGTATCCCAGAATTGCGCACGCTGATTTAGTTCAAAAAGTCAGAGTCGGGTGGCTGGGGTCGAGCCGCCAGGCTCGCCCCCAGGGATCCGGACGGAGGCACGAGTTTTGCCCTGTCCATCCAAGCGGAGCGGGCGGATTGGGGTAACCGGCAACAGCAGGAGCGGCAACGTGGAAATGCGGCAATTCGGCCAGACGGACATGCGGGTCGGCGTTCTGGGATTTGGCGGGGCGGAGATTGGATTCGAACAGGCCTCGGCCGAGCAGGTCAAAGCCCTGTTGCCGACCGCTCTCGACGGCGGCCTCAATGTGATTGACACGGCCGAGTGCTATCTCGCCAGCGAAGAGCTGATCGGGAAAACAGTCAGCGATCAGCGTCGGCGCTATTTCCTGTTCACCAAGTGCGGCCACCCCCAACGGCCGGGCGTCGAGGATTGGCGCAAGAAATCGCTGCTCGACAGCATCGAACGAAGTCTGTTGCGGCTGAAGACCGATCGGGTCGACCTGATTCATCTGCATACGTGCTCCGAGCAAGAGCTGCGCAAGGGAGAAGTCATCGAAGCGCTCAAGGAGGCCCGCGAAAAAGGCTACACGCGCTACATCGGCTACAGCGGCGACAGCTCGGCCGCGCGCTACGCGGTGGAGTGCGGCGTCTTCGATTCGCTGCAAACGTCGGTCAACATCGCCGACCAGGAAGCGATCGAGCTGACGCTGCCGTTGGCTCGCCAGCGCGGGATGGCGGTGATCGCCAAGCGGCCGATCGCCAATGCCGCCTGGCGCTATTCTGAAAAGCCAGCCAACTCTTACCACCAGGAGTACTGGGAGCGGCTGCAGAAACTCGACTACGATTTCCTGAAGGGGGACCCGAAGCGAGCCGCCTCGATCGCGCTGCGGTTCACGCTAAGCGTGCCGGGCGTGCAGACGGCCATCGTCGGCACCAAGAACCCGACCCGCTGGCGGGAAAATGCGGAGCTGCTCGAGGCCGGGCCGCTGCCCAAGGAGCAGTTCGAGGCCATTCGCGCGCGATGGAAGCAAATTGCCGAACCCTCGTGGATCGGCCAGACCTAGTTGTCCGTCGATCGCAAAACGTCAGCCCCGGGTGGCTGGGGTCGAGCCGACAGGCGAGCCCCCAGGTGTTGAGCCACTGGGGGCGGCGGGGACGCCGACCCCAGGCACCCCACGGGCCGCAGAGACTGGCGCCGGCAGGGCCTCAGAAAAATCGCGAATGCGTCAAGAACCGGTGTCGCGTGACGAATAAGGGTGTGCCGGCCGATTTCCACGGAGGGAACCCGGCCGCTTTCACTTCCCCCATTCGGAATCTGATATGGCCACTGTCACCACCACCAAAGGCTACCGCGGCATGGGCATGGAAGGCCCTGTCGCTCGCTGGTACACGCGGATCACTCGCCCTTCGCTGCCGGAATTCCAGACGCTCGCCCGGAGAGTCGCCGACGCGGTCCCGCCCGGGGGGAGCGTGCTCGAGGTCGCGCCCGGACCGGGCTTTTTCGCGATCGAACTGGCCAAAATTGGCGGGCGCAACGTCACGGGGCTCGACATCAGCCGCACGTTTGTCGAAATCGCGAGAAAGGGGGCGGCCGACGCGGGGGTCGACGTCGAGTTTCTCCAGGGGAACGTGTCGGCGATGCCGTTCCCGGCCAACAGTTTCGATTATTTGCTCTGCCGGGCGGCCTTCAAGAATTTCTCGGATCCGCCCCGGGCGCTGGCGGAAATGCACCGCGTGCTCAAGCCGGGCGGCCGCGCGCTGATCATCGATCTGCGGCGCGACGTGTCGCGCGAGTTGATTGCCCGCGAGATCGCCAATCACAAACCGGGCGCGGTGAACGCGTTTTTAATGCGGCAGATCTTTCGCTTCATGCTGCTCAAGCGGGCTTATACCAAGGGCGAATTTCGCGAACTCGTCGCCAACAGCCCGTTCCAGGGCGGCGAAATCCACGAATCGCTGATCAGCCTGGAGATCACGCTGACGAAGTGAGTGCACGGCAGAGCGTTGGAGCCACACGGGCGAATCCCGCTCCCAATCCGGAAAGAGCCCCTCACGTTTCCCAAACCGACGGCTTGCCGTCGGATCTTTTTCTTTGCCGCGTCAGACTGCTCGCCAAGTCATGTCGCGATCCGAATGAAGATCCGACGGCGAGCCGTCGGCTTGGGAAAGGGAATGCGGTCACGATTCCAGCACGCGGCTTGCCCGAATCGTCGCTCGATTCGCGGCCCGTTCTAATACAGCGCCGTCGCCAGTTTGCGGCGGTAGGTGCCGACGAGTTCCGAGCCGGCGCCGAGCGTGTCGAAGATCCGCACCATCGTATTCTTGGCTTCGACTCCGACGCCCGCTTTGTCCTTGTGGATGATCTCCAGAAGGAGCTTCAGCGCCTCTTCGTGACGATTGGCCACCGCCAGCGCGTCGGCGAGCTTCAGCTGCAAGTTGAGATCGCCCGGCGCAGCGGCCGCCGCTTTGCGGGCCTCGTCGAGCGGGCCGGCCTCGGCCGCGGCAGCCCGCAGCGCAAGCTGCGACTTGACCCTTTCGGCCTCGGGCTCCAAATAGCCGCGTGACTCGAGGTCCGAGATGATCTTTCGCGACTCGTCGTCGAGGTTGAGCTTCAGCAGCACGCGGGCGAGCGCCACCTTGATCGCGTCATTCTGCTCATCGAGGGCGGCCGCCTCGCGGTAAGCGGCCAGCGCCCCTTTCGCATCCGACGCCTCGAGCCCGCGCCCCTTCGTGAGCAATTCCTCGGCCTTCGAGGGCAGAATCGAGTTGAGCCATTCGCGGAGTTTGTCCTCCGGATGGACTCCCAAAAACTCGCTGATGACCTGCTGCTCGCGCAGCGCGACGACGTAGGGAATCGACTGCACGGCGAAGGCCTGCGCGACCTCGGGATTTTCGTCGATGTTGATCTTCACCAATTGGAAGCGGCCCCCAAACTCGGCGGCCAGCTTTTCGAGGATGGGCGTCAGCTGCCGGCACGGAGCGCACCAAGAGGCCCAAAAATCGACGACCACGGGCCGATCGACCGACGCGCGAATCACGTCGGTCTCAAAACGCGCTGTTGTCGTTTCGCAAATCCAAGGGGACTGTGCCGCCAAGGCGTCGCTCCCAAATGCTGCGTCGGGGTCGAGGACTCCGACAGTGTAGAGAATCGCGCCTCGCGTTCGCCACCACCCGTTCGAGGCCCGACGTTGCAAAATGTCAACGCGGCTCCCCAAACCATTTCTTGCGCGCGACGCACCCGCTCGATGCGGACCACTGTCGTCCTACAATCGGCGAGAACGCTTCGCAGCTTTTGATTCGCGCGGAGAAGGGCCA
>DASPSM010000058.1:0-11543 GCA_035623955.1 Planctomycetaceae bacterium | reverse complement strand
TGGTCGTAACCCAACAAAACGCCGGTCTTTGATACGAGCTTCACCTCGAGCGGCCCCTCGGGCAGCGGCGCTTCGGGCTTCGCGGGCTCCGGATGAGGCTTCGTGCCCGGCTTGGATTCCGCACCTGGGTTCCCCGGCACCGGAGGTGTGGGAACGGCACCGCCGGTCTTTGCAGCGCTCGTCGAGGCGACCTGGGGAGCCGGCGTCGGCTTCGAGGTCGCTGCTGTGGGAGCACTCCCGCTGCCGGCGGTCGGCGAAGTCGAGGGCGTGGCGGTGGACGGGGCAGCTGTCGACGGGGCCGCGGGCAACGGTCCGGCGGGCGAAGTTGTCGAAGGGCTGGTCGAGGCAACGTCTGCCGGCATTTGCGGTGCCGTGCCCGAGGCGTTTGACGGATTCGGCTCTGTTTGTTTGCTGTCGACTTGTTTGCTCTCGGTGGCCGCCTGCTTCGCCTCAGCGGGCGCTTGCTTTGTTTCTGCCCCCACCGTCGCGGGCGCCGAACCCGTCGTCGATGCGGCCGTAAGCTTGGCGGCGCCGCCGGCGGCTGCGGCATCGGCCCCATTCGCAACTGGCTCGTGACTCGCCTGGCCGGCCTTCGCTGGTTTGGCACCCGTTGGCCGACCTGGTTCAGCCGACGCAACCTTCATCGAATGATTTTCGTTGCCTGCGAACCAGCGCCCCCAAATGTTGAAACTTGGATCGGTGAAAAGCACGATCACGAGCAACGCCACGGCCGTGACGGGGAGTACGACCAGCAGCGCGCGCTGCCAGAACGGACGCGGCCGGAGATATTCCGGCAACAGGCTGTCGATCTTCTCGGTCCGCTCCTGAGCCTGGCCCGGCGTGGGCAGGTCGTCCAATTCATCGCGATCCGCAGCGGCAGCTGCCGGCTGGCCCGCCGCGATCGCCGCGTGGTTGTCGCCGCTGCCTTGCGAGACCAGTCCGTACATCCGCCGGCGGCTCTCTGGAGCGATTTCGACCGGCTCACCCAGGACCATCGTCAGAATCTGGTGGCAGGCGGCCGCCTCGGCCAGGTGCACATCGGATTCCAGGCAGATTTTCTCGACGTCGGTGACTTTGTCCGGAGCGAGCGTGTTGTCCAGGTACGCTGCCATGACGTTGGCGTCGAGGCTGCCTTCCGGGTCGTCGATGTCCGGGGCCGAAAGCCGGCGCCGGCGCATGACGTCGCGGATGCGTTCGACGAGGTCGGAGGCAAACTTGCTCTCCGTCAGCTTCGTGCCGATTTCCTTGGTTTGCGCCGGCTCGAGGATGTCATCCAAGTAAGCCAACAGAGTTCGCAGTGTGAGTCTCATATCGTTTCTCGCCTCATCGACCGAACAGCGTGGACTAGTCAGCGGACGACGTTCCACCCGGAATAGTGGCGGCACCCGCGCGATTTCGTGCCGGAATTTGTGTTGCGCGCGCAATTTTGGGAGGATTTACCGATCGCCTTTGGTGAACGGACGTTGCGTCGGCAAAACAAACCGCTCAAACAAGGAACTGAACATGGCCGAAGTGCTTCGCAACCAGTTGCTGGCCGCCTTCGATTTCACGGACAAGTCGGTGGAGGACCTGTTCGACGCCATTCCGGCCGACAAGTTCCTGCATCAGCCCTGCCCGGGAGCGAATCACGCCCTGTGGACCCTGGGCCACCTCGCGACCGTCAATCAATACTTCATGATGAAATTGGGGGGCCGCGACGGGACGCTGTTTGAGAAGAACAAGGCAATGTTCTTCGCCAAGTCGCAGCCGAGTCCCGACGCCGCGACCTATCCCCCGATCGGCGTAATTCGCGACTACTTCACGACGTCGCGGGCCGCGTTTCGCAGCTGGGTGGAATCGCTCAGCGACGAGCAGCTCTCAGCGCCCCCGCCGGAGGAATTTCAAAAGTTTGCCCCGACTCTTGGCAATATCCTGATGCGGCTGCTGTGGCATGAGGGGATGCACTACGGGCAATTGACGGTGATTCGCAAGAGCCTCGGATTGAAGCCGGTCCGCATTTGACCGGATCCTAGCCAGCGGCGGCAGCGGCGTCTGTCATCGGGCATCTGTGAATTGTCACGATCGCTGCAGCGACGTAGTATCGACTCGCGTCACCGGGATCCTGCCCCCGCATGACCAGGTTCGCCCGGTTCGCGCGGAGTTTGTCGATGGCCAAGTTCGCAGTCATTCTGCCGGCGGCGGGGAAGAGCAGCCGCTTCTCCGTGCAGAAGCGCAAGAAGCCGTTCGTCGAATTGAAGGGACGCCCCGTCTGGGTTCGATCGGCGGAACTCTTCCTCAACCGGGACGACGTCAGCCAGCTGATCCTGGTCGTTGCCCCCGAAGACATCGAGTGGGTGAAGGACAAGTTCCGCGCGAATCTGGCTTTCATGAATATCGAGATCGTGGAGGGGGGCGCCGAGCGATTCGAATCGGTGCAGAATGCGCTCGCGCGCGTCAAAACGGACGTTGACTTCGTCGCCGTGCACGACGCCGCCCGGCCGTTGCTCGTGAAGGAATGGGTCGACACGCTGTTCGTGCAGGCCGAGAAATCGGGGGCCGTCATTCCGGCCGTGCCGGCCAGCGACACGCTCAAGCGCGTCGGCCCCGACCGTACCATCATCGAAACGGTCTGTCGCGAAGGGCTTTGGCGGGCGCAGACTCCGCAGGTCTTCCGCCGGCAATTGCTGATGGAGGCGTTCGCGCGTCGCGGATCGTTGCAGGCGACCGATGAAGCGCAACTCGTCGAGAACCTGGGGCATCCGGTCACGATCGTCGAAGGCTGGCCGATGAACATCAAGATCACGACGTTCGCCGACTTCAAAATGGCCGAGGCGCTCGTCGACGCTCTGCCGCGACCCAAGACATTCGGCGGCCTGCATCCGTTCGCGGACGAATCTCCCCGCCTGCTTTAACGCCGGACGTTTCTCGTGTCGCAAGTTTCGGCCCAAGACTCTCAGCGCTCACCGGCAGCGCGCTCTGCGGTCGCCCGGCAAACGCGTCCAACAAGCGGTCGCACTCCCTCGCTACTTGTCAGCGTGCGGAACGTGCACGAGGCACGGGCCGCCCTCGCCGGAGGCTGCGATCTGCTCGATGTCAAAGAGCCCAATCGCGGGCCGCTGGGAATGGCTGATCCCGACGTGATCGCAGCCGTCGCGCAATTCGCAGCCGCGGACCGGAAGGCGAGTGCTGGTGCCTGCAGCGCCGCGCTGGGCGAGCTTGTCGACTGGCGATCGAAAACATCGGAGTTCCTCCTCCCACCGGGAGTCGGCTACGTCAAATTCGGCTCGGCGTATCTCGACACACCGAATTCCTGGATCGACGCCTGGCAGCACGCGCTGAGCCGTCTCGCTGCGCCGGCACGGCCAGACCTGCAGTGCGTGGCGGTCGCGTATGCCGATTGGCGAAGGGCCAATAGCCTTGCGCCGACCCGGCTCCTTGAAGCGGCACACGCAGTCGCGTGCCCGGTGCTGCTGATCGACACGTTCGACAAGTCCGCCGGGAGCCTCCTGGAGCTCATGGAGTTGTCCGAACTGCGAAAACTGTGCGACGCCACCCATCGAGCGGGGATGAAGATTGCGCTGGCAGGCCGGCTCGATTGCGTTCAATTCCCGGCGCTTGCCGAGGCGCGGCCCGACATCCTGGGAGTCCGAGGGGCTGCCTGCATCGGAGGGCGCCGCTCTGCCGCCGTTTCGGCGGAGGCTGTCCGGACGCTCAAGCAAACGCTGCGGGCGGCCTTTTCCTGCGACGCAATCGATTGAGTTGTCGGTTACAGGATCCAGCAATGGAAATGTGCCCGGCCGCACGTTTCCCGAACCGACGGCTCCGCCGTCGTTCCGAACCGACAACTCTGCTGTCGACTTCGGAAAGGAAACCCCGCGACCACTGCCGACGAAGTCCCTCGACGCGACGCTCCCGCGTCAGCGAATCGCTGGTGCCGGCTTCGCCGCTTCGCGAAAGAGGGCCGGCTGCGACGCTGACTCGGATCGAAACGACAGATAGCGGCACCAGTAGCCATCCAACAGCCACTGACACTCTGCGATTCGACTTTCATCCGCGGCGAGGGTGAGTTGCAGGGAAATCTTGGCCAGTTGACGCAGGTCATCCGCCGAGAGGGGCTCCCCCTCGGGCGGTGCGTCGGTGATGACGCCGCTTCCCTGGCCGCGTCCCGCGGTCAAAAGGAGCGATCCGTGCTCGGCTTGCGTCTCGCGGGATGCGGGGATCGCTCCCGTTCTTTCCGATGCTCGCGCTCCCGAGTTCGACGCCAGACTCTGTTCCGACTGAGCCGTCCGCCGAGCGATCGCCAACTGTTGCTGGAACCTGGCGACGCGCGCCTGCAGGCGCGCCAGCTCGGCCGGCGGAAGTTCCGTATGGACTGCGGTCACCCGCGCATCTTCGTGCTCGATTTCCCAGGCGGCCAAACCGTAGCCGTCGAGGGCCGTCTTCAGCCGACACCCGTCGTCGCCATTTTCATTGGGCGCCTCGACCAGAGCGGGTGAAGGGCCCAGTGGATGGCACGCGGTGCCGGGCGGACACGAAAGCTGTAGCGAAAGCTGGCACGGCTGATCGAAAGCGTTGACGGAGTAGAGATACGTCTTCTTGTTGTGCCGCGCGGTCCGGACGATCGCCGACTGATTCGGGCCATCGACTTTGAAAAACGGCATTGGCGGGATGGCTCGCGCGATTCGTCGCAGACTCTCGGTCGAGTGCTCTTGCCCCAAGGGGACTGTGCATCCGCCATCGAAGATCATTTGGGCGTTCGTCTCCGCCAGTTCGCGAACGAGGCGGCGCCGACTTTCGCGTGCGCCAGGCGAAGCCGCAACACTCAGCCGCGTCTGCGCGGGTTGCCACGGGGAAACTGCGTCGAAATCCGCAACCCGCAGATTTCGCGGCGGGCGGTAATTGAGCACGCCGACGCTCGGGAATTGGAACGCCGCTCCGAAGGCCGTAGTTTGACTGAGTGCCTCGTCGAATAATCCCTCTTCCACATTGGCCGACGCCCTCCAGACGGCCGATTTCAGGACCACCAGTCGGGGAGCGTCGCCCAGCAGGGAAAAGTCGAGGCCGCAAGCGGCCACGAGGTCGGTCAGGCGACCCTGCATGCGAATCTGGTGGCGAATCTCCTCGTCGGCGCTCGGATTGGGAAGGACCTGCCGGCACGCCAAAATCAGTCGTGCGTCCGGACGGGTCGAAGCCATTGTCTCCGCAAGCCGCCGATAGAACTTGCCCAGCTCCTGGCAGCGCCAGCGGACCCATGCCGCCCGCGCCTCGCCGGCTAGCACCGAGTGCCGATGGCTGTAGAGATCTCCCACGGCGGCTCCGTCGACCGTAACTCCCGTATCGTGCTCGAATCGACGGATCGTGGCCGTGTCGTAGCCCCAATCGAGCCCGGGCAGCTGCAGATAGCCGCTGCGGTCGACCTCCAGGGCAACTCCACGAAAAGCCGGATGGTGCCGATACCGCTCGACGACTTCGCGAACGGCGGCCAGCACAGCATCCTGCACCCGCGGATCGAGCGGATTGTAATCGGGCACGGCCTCCTGCGCTTGGCGGCGATGCTCCCGAGCAGTTCGTCCGTCGGCGCCGATCAGCTCGATTCCTTCGGCGGCGGCCCCGTCGACGAGTTGCCGCTCGAGCGCCGGAAGAGGACACGAGAACTGCAACTCGGGGATCAGCGTCAACTGCTCGCGGTCGAACACTCGATAAAGCAGCTCCAGGAAATCCTTACGAATCGGCGTCTGTTGGGCCGACGAAACAGCACCCGAATCGTAGCGCCGCGTCGGCTCAAAACAGGCGCTCGGATAAATCGTTGTCCCGTCGGCGAGCGCTGCGATCAGCAAGCTGTTGTACGCGTTGCGGACCAGGTAGTCGGCGACGTGCAGGGCCGCACCGTGATACGCCTCCCAGTCCTCGATACATTGTCCGATCGCCGGGTCGTACACCTTCGCGCCGCCGAAATTCTCGGGAAGGAAAGGTTTGGCGAGGTACGGCCCGATCAAGCGTTCGTCGGCACCGGGAGCGACGTGTGCGTGCCGCGCGTCGGATGCCGGCAGCTCGTAGACCTCGATGTCCGAAACGCGGAGGCGGTGGCCCGCACCCAAGTCGTGCAGCAACAGCACAGGATCGGAAACTTGCGGCCAGAAGAGAATTTCGTGCCGCAAGGTATCCGCGTCTGCCGGCGGTGCGTCGAGTGGCTCGCCGCCCGCCAGAACTACTCCGGTATCGAGTGTCTGCTTCAAGAGCTGGCCGCGGGCGTCGGGTTCGAGCAGGCTCGCTCCCAGGCAGGCTCCGCCGCTGACGGCCGCACGCAAGACGAGCCGGTGCAGGCGCTGAGGATGCTTCAGTCGCAGCCGCACGGCAATCCAATCAACTCGGTCACTCAGGGCGGCAGGTTCGCTCGGATCCGAGGCGGGCGCATGAAAAGCCGCCGTTTGCTCTCGGATCGGCGGTCGCAGGGGGGCCGGTTCGAGACGACGCTTCGATTCGATGTCGGCCGAATCGATGCGATCAATCAGCGTTGGCGCAACACAGGAAGCCGAGGAATCACGCGGGCCTTTTTCGCCAAGGACCATCAGCTCGACCGACGAGTGCTGTTCGCTCGGTCCGTTGTCCAAGAGCCGGAAGCGCAGCGAGACGGGCCCCTCCTCTGAGGGCAACGGGATCTCGACCGGCACTCCTCCGGTGCCGTCGTGCAGCGCTGCGGCCTTCTTTCCAAAAGCAAGGGCCCCTTGCTTGAGCGTCTGGCCGCTGCGAGTGGCACAGAGCCACCACTTGAGCCTGGCGTCCGCGGCCGGTCTCGCCGACGAAAGGACGTCGGGAACGAGCGTCGCCTTGAACACCTCTCTCGGCCGGTAAATCAAGTTGGGACGGTCGACGACGATTCGCAGCGCATCGCCCGGAGCGCGGCGAACGCATAGCTGCAATCCGGCACTTCTTGCGGAAAGGCATTTGCCCTCGCCCTCCAGGTCGGACAGGAGGCATTCGAAGCGTTGCCGCGGCCCGCCGGCTCCCGGCGCTTGCAGAGTAAACGAGACGTGTGCCGAAGCGGGCGCAACGAGCGAGACCTCGAAACCGTCACGATCGCAGGCATTCCGCCGTCCAAGCCAAAGGCATTTTCCGTCGGCCCACAACGTGCCAGCCTCGCTTCCATCGACTCCCAGAGAGGCGGGATCGGCAATCGTGCCCTGCGAGGTTTCGAGCACGCCGGCCCAGCATTCTGGCTTTTCGGACTTCCATTCGAACCGCACGCGCACGCCGCGGTGGGACTGATCGAGAGGCGCCGCGGATAGAAAAAACGCAGCGGCCGCAAGAAACGCGGCCCTTAATGTGATCCACCCGGCACTTTGCACACAGCCGAGAGTTAACCGCCGGCCTGCGCGAACGCAGCCGGAGGAAGAACGGGAAAACCCCATGCGCCACCGTGTTGAGTCGGGGTGAGGGAAGCGAACGAAATGACGAGAGGGAGACTGAGTGCAGACGCGAGACAAAGGGCAGAAGAGGGCGGGGATTATAGTCCGGCCCGACCTCAAACCAAGGGCAGTTTCGCGAACCAAGGTCACATACGCCGCTGCTGAGGATCAAGAAGGCCGATTCTGTCGCATGTGACCGGTCTTGACGCAACGCGGGCGATGTGAGAAAAGACGCCCCTCTCACATCTCACGCCCTCCCTCCCGACTCGGTTCCCACCTCAAAAATTTCCGCTTGCCCGACATCGATCGGCCAGGACGAGTGTCATGGTTCGCATTCCGCCCACCGTGCTTTACGGAACGGTTCTGGTCTGCGCCGCCGGCGGCTGCGCGAACTTCGCCGAAACCGGCGCACTGGATAAGTTCACGGCCGCGATCGAGAAAAACGATCTCAGTCAGCTCAAGGCGAGCGCATCCGAGTCGTTCGATGACAAGGCCCTGCGCCGCAAAGACTCGATCGATGCCTTAAAGGTCGTGTATCAACACCCCGAGGAAAAACTCACGATCGTCAAGGTCAAGAACGTCTCGGACAAGGAAAAGAAAGTCGAAGTCACCACCGAAAAGACCCATCGCAAGATGGAGATCAAACTCGTTCGCGACCCGAAGTCCGGAAAATGGGTCGTCGACGACATCGTTTTCCGACAAAAGGGCAAAGACGTCACCGCGGTCAAGAGCTTGACCGAGCAGATGGACTTGCTGCTCGTCGTGCAGGACTTCCTGGTCGCCTGGCACAAAGGCAAACGCGAAGAAGTTCAGGCGGTAACGACCGCCAGCTTCGGCAAGCTTCTGGGTGAGCTGCCCACGACGCATCTCGAGCGACTGACGAAGAAAGTCGCCGGCGAACGCATCAAGTCCGAGGAATTTCGCCCAGAGGCAACGATCGACGGCCAGGACGCCATCGTCAAACTGCAGCGGGCCCGCGGCATCTTGATCTTGTCGATGAAGCTCACCAACAAGGGCTGGAAGGTCGCCGACGTCCAGGTCGAGTCCCGCAAAGACAAGGACCAGCTGGCGTCGGCCAAGCGCACGGCCACCGTGATCCGCACCGTGGTCGACTTCTTGAAGGCGTACAAAGCCTCCGACAAACCGGAGCTCAAGAAACTGGTTGCCGACCGGTTCTACGAAAAGTGCCTGATGCTGGCCGAGCCCAAGCTGGTGCCGCTGCCCGCTCCGGAGGTGTTGGGCGACAAGGACACCGTGACGACCCAGGAAAAGACGGGCGAATATCTGCTGCGGCGCGGCGACGACACGGTCAAGATCTCGCTCAAATCGACCTCCACCGATCCAGAGAATCCGAAATACGTGATCGACGAAGTCACGATCTTCGACGCCAAGTCGGAGAAACGTCTGGCCGCGCTGTTTACCGCCCAGGCCAAGATGCAGCTCTTTGTCCAGGCCCTGCGCAAGGGGAATCTGGCCCTGATTCGCGAAAACTCGAGCAAGGATTTTGATTCCAAGGTCTGGAACCGGCTGAGGAACCTCCCCGTCACTGAGGTCCTCCCGCCGGAAATTGAAATGGCGCCGGCGATCAACACCGATCCGACCGACTTCCGCGGTCCGGTGATTCGAATTCCCGTGCGACAGGGTGCTCGCGAACTGACGTACGTCATGCGCGACTGGAACGGCGACGTCGCCGTCGACGATGTGCTGATGCCGGTCCTCGATCGCCCGCAATCTCTCAAGGAGACGCTGCAAGCGATCCTGCCGATCCGCCTGTTGACTGCGACCCTCCGCGACGCCTCATTGGCCACGGAAGGTCAGGAAGCCCAGCTCGAGGCGCTCAAGGCGATCACCTCGCGCGACTTCAACCGGCTCGTTTGGAGTCAAATCACGCAGGTGCCCGAATCGGCGTACGCGGTGCTGCCTCATCTCGATATGCCGCTGACAAGCATTTCGGATTCGTCCACCGGGCAAGTGGTGCAGTTGGGCGACGAGCGATTTGGAGCCAAGGTCGAGCTGGTCCGCGAAGGCGATCTGCTGATGATCGACCGCGTTTGGCTGCTGGCTGGCCAGGCCGATCCGGCCGAATTGAAGCACTCGCTCAAAATGCAGCTGGCCAAGCGTGGACCGCGCGGCTTTGCCGTCGATCCCCTCAGCGCGCACCCGATTTCGACCGATCCCTCGCGGACTGCCTCGGCTGGGTCGACGGACGCGGAGCCGGCGGAAATGCGGGAGACAGTTCCCACCACGCCGATTCCGGCCCCCGCCTCGGAGACCCTGCCGACGATCAACGAGGCTCCGAGACGGGGCACGTTGCCCCAACCTGCGGATCTTCGCTAGCATCGATCCGGGTCGCAAAACGGCCTGCGCAGTCCATTGTGACGGACTGTCACGCGACGCGAACCTGTCACCAGGACGATCGCCCGTCCGGACCACATCGGACGCAGCGGCAGCCGATCGATGATTTTGCTCTCGCTCCAGGAGGTCGTGCGGCAATTCGATGCCGACCCGGTCTTGCAGGGGGTCAGCCTCGAGATCCGGCCGGGTGAGCGCGTCGGCCTGGTCGGTCCCAACGGCGCGGGCAAAACAACCCTGATGCGGATTCTCGCCGGCCTCGACCATCCCGATCGAGGCGAGGTCACGCGGCATCGCTCGGCGGACGTCGCCCTGCTGGAGCAGGAAGCCGACTACTCGAGCGAGCGGACGGTGCTCGACGAAGCGCGGGAAGGTTTGGCGGCACTTTATGCGCTGCAGCGGGAATCGGCCGAACTGGCAGCCGCGATTGCCGCCGAGCCCGAATCTGCCCAGGTCGCCCGGCTGCAAAAGCGGTTCGATGCCGTGCAATCCGAACTGGATCGACTCGACGCCCACCACGTCGAGCATCGCGTCGAGGAGGTCCTGCATGGGCTCGGGTTTGCGTCCTCGGAATTCTCGCAGCTCCTCTCAGAGCTCAGCGGCGGCCAGCGCAACCGTGCCCTTTTGGCCCGCATGCTGCTTCGCGCCCCCGATGTGATGCTGCTCGACGAGCCGACCAATCATCTCGACATCCAGGCGACCGAATGGCTCGAGAACTGGCTCGCCAACGCACCGCAGGCGATGGTCGTCGTCAGCCACGACCGGTACTTCTTCGACCGCGTCACCAACCGCATCCTGGAGCTTTGGTCGGGGCGGCTCACCAGCTACCCGGGCAACTTCTCGGCGTACTGGCGGCAACGGCACGAGCGCGTCGAGCTCTTGCAAAAGACCTACGAGCGGCAGCAGGAATACATCGCCCGGACCGAGGAATACATCCGCCGAAACAAGATGGGCCAGAAGAGCGCCCAGGCAAAGGACCGCGAGAAGAAGCTGGCCCGCGTCGAAGAGGTCGAGCGGCCTGCCGAAATCCCCGAGTCGGCGATGGAATTTGCCTCGGCGGGTCGGCCCGGCGACTGGGTGCTCGAAGCAAGAGAAATCTCAAAGAGTCTCGGCCGACCGCTGTTCTCCGATTTCTCCTTGCGTGTCGAGCGGGGCGATTCGCTCGGGATTTTCGGTCCGAATGGCTGCGGCAAGACGACCTTGCTGCGCGTGCTCTTGGGCGAGCTGCCTCCCGACGCGGGCATCGCGCGGATCGGCACCGGAGTCAAGATCGGCTACTTCGACCAGCGCCTGACGAGCGTCGACCCGAACTGCGACGCCATCGAGGCCATTCGGCCTCCTGATCGTCCCGATCTCACGCCCGCGGCGCTGCGAAATCTGCTGGCCCGCTTCGGCATCCGTGGCGATCTGGCTTTGCAGAAGGTCGGCAACATGAGCGGCGGCGAAAAGAGCAAGGTAGCTCTCGCCCGCCTCAACGCGCAGAACGTCAACGTGCTGGTGCTTGACGAGCCGACCAATCATTTGGACCTCTGGGCCCGCGACTCGCTCGAAGAGGCCCTGCGGGCCTACGACGGCACGCTCGTTTTCGTCAGCCACGACCGGTATTTCCTCGACCGCCTGGCCAAACGCGTCGTCGTCTGCGGCAACGAGGGCTGGAAGTGCTATTCCGGCAACTACAGCGACTACGTCCATTTCGCACAGCAGCGCGCGCTGGAGATGGCCCAGACGCAGCAAGTGGCCCGGGCGTCGCGTCCGACGGGCGCCAAGTCAAGTGACCAAACTGGCCCGAGTGACGGCACCACGCCT
>DASPSM010000055.1:0-2106 GCA_035623955.1 Planctomycetaceae bacterium | reverse complement strand
CGCAGGTGCTCTTCGGGATCCGCCGCGCTTGGCCAAACGTCATGGACGTTCTTAAAGGCCTCAATGCGTTCGGCTGGGCTGGCGGGATGCAAATCCAGGTTGTCTGTCATAACGTCTCGCGCTGTGGCAGGTGGTCTGGCGTTCGATCATAATCCGGCCGCCGAGGGCGGTTCGTGCGGGCTAGCCGTGTGGGCGCCAGCCAGAACGTCACGCGGCTAGCCCGCAGGAGCCGCCTCTGGCGGACCGCTTACTTCGTGCGCGGCTCCTTTGTTAACAGTTGTCAAAAGGTCACTCCCGATGAAGTCGACTCCGACCGCTACGTTGCCCGCCATCAACTCCAATGCGGCCATCCGACTGGTGTCGGAGCTGATGGCGATTCCCGGGCGCAGCGGCCAAGAACGGAAGATGCACACGGCCGTTCGCGCCCGCTTGAAGAGCCTCGGCGTGCCGGCGCCCGCCATTGTGGAAGATAGAGCTCAAAAACGCAGCCCACTCGGCGGCGACTCGGGCAACCTGATCGTGAAGCTGCCCGGGACGATTCGCGGACCGCGGCGACTGTTGATGGCGCACCTCGACACGGTTCCGCTGTGTGTCGGCTCGCGCCCGGCGCGAAAGGGAGATCGGATCGTCTCGAAAGATCCGAAAACCGCGCTCGGAGCCGACGACCGCGCCGGCGTCAGCGTGCTGCTGACCGCGCTGTCCGAAATTCGGCGGCGCAAACTGCCTCATCCGCCGCTGACGTTCGTTTGGCCCGTGCAGGAGGAAGTCGGGCTGCTCGGGGCGCGGTTTCTCGATTTGAAAAAGCTCGGCGATCCGGAGCTCTGCTTCAATTGGGACGGCGGCCCGTCCGACGTCGCCACGGTCGGAGCAACCGGCGGAATGGAAGTGAACATCCGGATCGTAGGGCTGGCCAGTCATGCCGGCGCGCACCCCGAGCTTGGGATCAGCGCGATCGGAATTGCCGGGCTGGCCATCGCCGATCTGGTGGCCAGCGGCTGGCACGGGTTGATCGTCAAGGGGAGCCGGACCGGCACGAGCAACATCGGATTCGTGTCGGGGGGCGATGCCACCAACGTCGTCGCGTCGGAACTTGCGATCAAGGCGGAAGTCCGCAGCCACGACGCTCAATTCCGCAAAGAGATCCTCGCCGCCTACAAGACGGCCTTTGAAAAGGCGGCCAAAACGCTGAAAAATGCCGGCGGCGCGACGGGCCGCGTCGAATTCGATATCTTCGAGAAGTACGAGTCGTTCCGCATCGCCGAGGATTCGCCGGTCGTGCAGACGGCGATGCGGGCCATCGAGCTCGTGGGCAAAACTCCCACCATTCGCACGACCAACGGCGGGCTCGATGCCAACTGGATGACCGCGCGCGGGTACCCGACGGTGACTTTAGGGTGCGGGCAGCAGGACGCGCACACAGTCGCTGAAAGTCTGCACATCCCCAGCTATCTCGAGGCTTGCCGGATCGCGCTGGCACTGGCCACCGCCGCCGTTTGAACGGTCATTTTTTTGGCTGGTATTCTCGACGGCGCCGGAAAAAAATAGAATCGCGGGCTCGGATTAGGTTTGGAAAGCGCTGCTCGCTCTGCTATTTTTTAAGCATTAGTCCCCTTCCCACAGCATCGAGCGTTTGGCATGGCGCAAGCAGCACTTCTTGAAGATTCGCTGGCGAGCCAGCGGCTTTTGATCAATCGGCAACTGTCGGATTACATCGAACGGCTCGGCTCCGACTGCCCCGATCGACTGCGCGAGGCGATGGCCTACAGCCTTCTGTCCGGTGGCAAACGGCTGCGGCCCCTCTTGACCCTGCTGGCCTGCGAAGCGGCCGGCGGCGACCCACTTGCGGCCCTCCCGGCGGCCTGCGCCGTCGAGATGGTCCACACCTATTCACTGATCCACGACGACCTGCCCGCAATGGACGACGACTCGCTCCGCCGCGGCCGGCCGACGTGCCACATCCAGTTCGGAGAGGCGCTGGCGATCCTCGCCGGCGACGCCTTGCTGACGCTGGCCTTTGAGGTCCTTGCTCGCGACGTGAGGCCGCCCGCGATCGCCGCGGCTTGCTGTGCCGACCTGGCGTCCGCTGCCGGAGCAGCAGGGATGGTG
>DASPSM010000016.1:0-43201 GCA_035623955.1 Planctomycetaceae bacterium | reverse complement strand
GGTCTTCCCGACAATGCTTCCGCCGTTGTTGTTCGGGGTTCCGCCGCCGCTGTAATAGGTGGTGCCGGGAGCCCCGAACACGTTCGTCGCGATCAGGTTGGAAGGGCTCAGCGCCAGGCCGATGATCTTCGAGCTGAACAGAATCGTGGCCACGCCCGATTTGACAATCGCGTTAACGCCGGGATTCAGCTGAATATAGGTCGTGCCGAATGGCGTGCCACTGGGGAGCGTCACCGGAGTAAACGCCGACGTGCCGCTGTAGCTGCCGACGGCGCCGTTCGACGTGAGCGTCAGCGGGGATGTCAGCGTGCCCAGCCGCTCGTTCCAAATCTGATAGGTGAGGCTCGTGTCCGCAACCGCATTGATGGGTGTCGTCACCAAACCAGTAAGCGTCGGCGGAACGTTGCCGGTTGCCGAGATGGCGAACCCCGCGAAAGCAGGCGCGGCGCAGAACAGCACGCCCAGGGCGGAAAAACCGACTAAGAGCTTTCTCATAGATCCTTCCCCATTACGAGTCGATTGTTTCGTCAGATTGAGTGCTTTGCCCGCTTCCTGTCAGGTGTCCGATTACTCGAGACCAGACTCATCCGCGTGGGATGATACTTCGGTGTGCCTCATTGACCCGAATGAACACATCCACGCCACGCCAGGAGTCCCCCCGCGTGGCCATTGACCCGCGATCACAATAAAGACTGACTATCCCTTCGTCAAGCCTGTCGCCCGCAAATTTTGCCAAATTTCACGAGAGTCTCAAATCCCGTGCCGCAAAGGGAATTCGATTCCCGATGCCCGCGCCTCATCGACCGTACGTTCACGGGAGGACAGGCGTCTTGCTCCTGGTCAGCGACCTCCTCTTAAGGACCAGAACGAGCCCAACTCCGGACCAGATCGCCAGCGAAAACGGTTCGGGAACGCTGGCCACGGCCGGCGCGCAGAAAATCCGCATCTCCTCAAACCCGCCAAAGCCCGCCGTCAGCTGCAAGTTGAGCGTCAGGCCATTGTTCGTGATCGAAAAGCGATTTTCGTGCGTTCGATTAATCCCGCGCCCCTGTGTGCCGATCCCCGGCAGACCGTGCGGATACACCGTTGTTGGGCTTCCATAAATGTCGCTGGCGTCGAGCGACGGCCCAAACAGCGCCAAACCGATGATTTTGCCGGTGAAAGTGATCGAGGCGATCGGGCTCTGGGCGGGAAACGTCGTCTTCGGATCCAACTGGACCATGACCGAGTCGTATTTCGTCCCGGCGGCGAGCGTCCCGGAAAGTGCTGTGAACCTGGATAACCCGTCGTAAGAGCCAGGCTGGCCCAGCATGTCGACCTGAAGAGGTGAGGAAAGCTTTCCCGTCGATTCGTCCCACGCTTGATAGTCGTTGGAAACCAGTTTCCCTGGGAGTGCTGACGCGGGCGGGGAGATGACGTCGATCGCGCCGGTCGTCGAGGCGATGAAGCCCGCTTCGACGGCTGAGGGGCTCACGACCAGGCAGCTGATCGCAAGACCGGGGACGATCCATCGCAGAACTTTTGGCATGTCCACTCCCTCGAATGGCACGGCATCCTGGCCCGTAAGCTGTGCGCCATCCTACAGGTTTCAGGATGGCTGTCAATTCCCTCTGGGCAAAATCTTCTTGTTACGAAGACTGTGCAGTTGGTTGAGATTCCGTAATACTCCGGCGCTGCGGGCGCTAGCCACTTCGATCCGTCCCGCGAACCGTTTCGTCAGCCAAGATTCTGACTGTTACAGGTCAATTGCGGGCGACCTGCCAGAGACCGCATGCGGGTCCACAGGGATCAATGCTTCGCGGATCCCATTGGGCGGCGCGGCACTCGTCGAGTCAGCGACCGAGGGTAAGCTTGCGGTCTCGCTCGACGAGAGCAACGACGGCGTCAGAAGTGCAAGGTCGCAGATTACGGTGAACTTTTTGAACTGATGTGCAACGCCCGGCGCGATTCCGTCTTTGAAATCGTCGCGACGCTCGCGGCCCCGAAAAGCAGCTTGCTGAGTTTTTCAGCTTCGATCAAAGCAGCGTGATGCTGCCGAACCCGTAAAGCCCCCATTTCCCCCATTGCTTCGAGTCGCTCGGTGGGCGTATGGAGTGCTGCGCGAATCGCCTCGCACAGGTCATCAACGCTTCCCGCTGGCACCAGCCACCCGCAGACGCCTGGCGTGACGAGCTCTGGAATGCCCGCAACGTAGGTGGAAATCACAGGGCGCTGCAACGCCAACGCTTCCATGATCACAACGGGCAAGCCTTCCGCGAAACTCGGCAGCACGAACGCGCGCGCGGCCAGAATCTCCCGAGTCACTTCGAGACCGCTTTTCCAACCGGTGATCCGCACGCCGCGTAGCCCGCGCTGCTGCACCAGCTTTTCGATCTCGGCCCGCAGTGGCCCGTCTCCCACGAGCACCAGGTCAAACGGCTCTCCATCTTCGGCGAGTCTTGCAGCGGCCTCGATCAGGACTCCGTGCCCTTTTTGCTCGCACAGGCGTCCAACACAGACCAGACGGGCAACGTCGGGCACGGGCGAGGCCTGGATTGGGTCGAGAAAGCTGTCGTCGACTCCACAGTGGATGACGTGCAGCTTCTCCCACTGGTCGGCCGGGCACCAGCGCATCAACTGACTGCGACCGAAATAACTGACGGCGACGACGAATCGCGCCTGGGCAATCTTGATGTCGAGCCCCAGACTCTCGGGTCGATCGAATTCCTCGGGCCCGTGGACGGTAAAACTGAAGGGGATTCCTGCAAGCGTGCTCCACAACAGCGCAACCGCGGCGGAATTGGTCCCGAAATGGGCGTGGATGTGTTCGGGCGGCATCGCCCGATACTTGATCGCCAAAGCGCACGCCTCGGCCAAATAGGCCAGGTGCTTCCAAGGCTGCGAAGCGCGCCGGGCAAGCCGGACCGCCACTCGCGCCGCCCGCAGAAACGCAGCTGGGCGCGTGACGAGTCCGCCGACAAGTGCGATCAGCAAGCCGGCGGCGCCGCGTGAGAGAACGACATAAGTCCGCTCGCATTCGAGCCGATCTTCCGGATCGACGAGCTGTTCGAGGGTTTTGCGCAGAGAAATCCGCTCGACCGAAACGCCCAGCTTTTCGAGCGCGCGAATCTCGCGTCGAATGAAAGCGTGGCTGACTTTGGGGTACTGATTGACCAAATAGGCGACGCGCATCGACCGGGTGATCCGTCAGCTGGAATAGACGATCCGAGCGGGAACTCCGACAGCGGTTGGCCCGCTGGGCAGGTCGTCAAGAACCACGGCGGAAATCTCGCGCGTCGACGCCAGGAACCTTGCGTCGTCTTTCATCACAGCTTGCAAACTCTGCGTCGCTTAAATAATCTTGCCGAGTTTAGCGGGCCGGTGACCGAGTGAAAAGACGCGGGCGAAAGGCACGGGAAATTCTGCATGGCGATTCCCGAGCCGGTTGAGCTCTTCGGAATCAACCTGCACCCCTGCCGGATGACCGAGGCGGTCGACGAACTGTGCGAATGGATCGCTTCGCCCGGCCCTGGCCGTTGCCGGTACGTGGTCACGCCCAACGTGAATCACGCCGTGCTCCTGCAGCGGCACGCTCAATTCGCGCGCGTCTACGCCGAGGCCGATTTTGTGCTTGCCGACGGCATGCCGATCGTGCTGATTGCGAGGATGCTCGGACGGGGCGTGCCGGAACGTGTGGCCGGCAGCGACCTGGTCCCACAGCTCTTCGAACGGGCCCGGGCGGACGCGCCTGTTCGCGTGTACTTGCTGGGAGCGCGACCCGAGGTGAACCGGCGGGCCGTCAAGGTCGTCCAAGAGCGCTGGCCAGGGATTCGCGTGGTGGGCGGAGACAGTCCACCGCCCGGCTTTGAGGAGGACGAAGCCGAGAACTCGCGGATTCTCGCGCAGATCGCAGCCGCGGAGCCCGACGTACTGATCGTGGGGCTCGGGGCCCCCAAGCAGGAGCTGTGGGTCCACCAACACCGGGACCGCATTCGTGCGAAGATTGCCCTGTGCGTCGGCGCAACGATCGATTTTCTGGCCGGCGAGCAGCACCGCGCGCCGCGTTGGATGCGTCGGTCCGGCTTGGAATGGGTGCACCGCGTCGCGCTTGAGCCTCGGAGGCTCTCCGGCCGTTACTTCCGCGACGGCCTGGCCCTTCCCGGGCTCGTCTTCCGTGAATTGAGGCACTCGGTCACTCGCCGCCGGCCGCTCGAACGTCCGCCGCGGGAAGTGCTTTGACTCAAGTTGGGCTCGCGGTCGTGGCGGACTAATCGAGTCTAAATTCCCGCTGCCCCCGTGGGGCGATTCGCCGGTTCCTTCTTGGCAGGCGGCTTCAGCTCGTCTGGAGAGCGCCGACGAAGCGGTGCGTTCGCCGCCGGCTGAGCGCTCGCTTCGCGCGGCGCAGCGTTCTCGTCACGGTGCATCGGCGCTTGCAGTTGCTGGGTCTCGACCTTTTTGGCGTTCAACAACTGTGCGACTTCCTCTTTGAACGTCGCCACGCGGTCGTCCGACAGGTATTGCGTGATGCGGTCGAGCGTCTTCTGGCACAGGTCCTCGATCCGGCGTTCGGACACTCGGTCCTTGCGGTTGTGTGCCTCTTCGAGTGCCAGGACGCGGATCTTGTTGAGCTGCCCGAGGTATTCGTCGGCCGGGGGGAGGCGGTCGACCTCCGCCAGCAGTTTCTGCGCGCTACTGACGTCCGTGCGCTTGATGGCGGCCCGGGTTCGCGCCATCAGCGCGCCGCGCCTCGCCACGGTCTCGATCAACTGGCTTTCGAGAATGTCGACCTCTCGCTCGGCGCCCAGCCGCACGCGGTCGTCGGCCACCTGCAGCGTCACATCTGGTTCGAGACCCGGCATGAAAGGCCGCCGCGCCAGGATCGCGCCTCCGCTGTGCACCTCCAGTCTTACGATCGGCTGCTGTGGGTCGACGGGGATGGTGACTTCTCCGTAGCGATCGCTCAGGAGCCGACTCCCGGCGGCCTCGGCCGGCCTGGGTGAGTCGGCCGCCGGCCTGGCTGACGACTTGCCGCCGGCGGTTCCGGGCGCAAGCTCGCTTACGGTTACGAACAGCCCGGCTTGCGGCTGTGGTGGATCTTTTCCGGCAACGAGCGTGAGACGCGTCGCGGGAAACTCTGGGCGCACTCTCACGGCGATCGCTTCGACCCGACGCCGCATGTTGGCCGCCAGCGGAGCGCGATACGAACTGACGACCGATGCCCGCACCTGGCTGCGACCATTTTTTGGGTCCGGGCCCAGCACCAGATAGGTCCAGGGAACGGACTGGATGCTGCGGACGGCGTGCTTCGAGTCGAGGAAACGAAAGACGGGCTGCAGAATGTCCCCGGCTTTGAGCGGCTGGAATTTCGGATCGCCATAGGGAATCGATCCCGCGCGAATGGTCAGGACGGCCGATTTCGAGTCGCGATCCGCATCGTCTACGATCAATAGCGGCGAGAAAATCCGTGTAATGACGGCGAGAGCGGCGTCCGCAACGCTTCCGCGATCCGTCGTCGTTTCCGAGGCCGGCGGGCCCAGCGATCGCAGAGTTCCGTCCCATTCGCGCCCGCTAACGAACCATTTCGGTCCGCGGCGACTGACCGTCAGGAAGTAGGCCTTGTCGCAAGCGAAGCCAGCGAACTGCTCGGCCGCGACGGAGTGAGTCAGCCGCTCCAGGCCCGATTCGTTCGGCGGGACCAGGCGGTCGTTTGGGACGACGTCCGCTCCCGGAGGAAAAATCCAGGTCGCCCCGAATGTCTGTTCGAGGCGCGTTCGCAGCGTCGAGCAGACCGTCCGTCGAAAGGTCTCGGTGATCTCGGTATCGCGCGAGAAAGCGACCGAGACCGAGACCTGATAAGGCAAATAATCGACGCGACCCAGCGGCGCCGCGTCGCTCGCTCCTCGAGAGGGCACCGGAGCGGCGATGATCAGCCCAAGGATCGCGAAAGTGGGGCCCACTCTCACGGTTCGTCCTCCGGAAACCAGGATTGCACGATCCACCGTTCGACGTCCTGGTACGGGTTGACGAACTTGTAAGCGGGAAAATCGCGCACGTTTTTTCGCAGCAGGATCGCGTCGTCGACCTCCCACAGAGGTATGTACGCGACTTCGGAATAAAGATGCGCGTGCAAGGTCTGTAACCGGCTCACGGCCGATTTCCAATCGGGAGCGTTATCCAGATCGAGCAGCTCCATTCTCAGCCAGTCGGGGAAAGCGCGCACGCTCTCCAAGCGCGCCCCGGAATTGACCGTAATAAATGGCCAAAGCTGGGTCACCGGCTCCTCCATCCTCAGCTTGCGATAGGCAATGTCCCACTCGAGCGGACTTTGAGCGGCTTGCCCGGAGCCCGACTGCGGCTCGGGCGATACGAGCTGAGCGACGATCCCCACACGCTTCCATTGCGCGATGATTTCGGCGGCAGCGGATCGGGCCTGGGGATCGTTTTCGCAAACCAGGCGCAGCGGCGGAATCTCTTGCAGCCTCTTGAGTGCGACCGCGTTCAGGCTGAACGCCATGCTGGCGCTGAACTCGCGCCGCGGCAAGAGGCCGTTGTAGGCGTAGCTGGTCGTCGCGAACGGAGCCGTGCTGAGTCGCCCGGCAGTGGAATCGGCAGCGTGCAGAATCTGTCGCGAGAGGATCCGCTGCGCGTCGATGGCGTAGGAAAGTGCGAGCCGCAGCTCGCGGCTCTTGAGCGGCTGACTGTTGGGATTCAGCTGCAAAACGTGGGTCGTGGGGATCGCGTAGTCGAGCACGAAAAAGCGAGTGTCTTTGCGCAGTGGGCTGATTGCCCACGGCGGGAGGTCGAGCAGCATCGAGACATCACCCCGCAAGAGCGCTTGAATCTCGCGCTGCGGCGAATCGTAGCGGCGCTCGTCGATCTCGGCGAGCTGGTACTGATCCAATCCATCCGGTTGGGGAAACAGCCGGCGAAACCGGGACCTGTCGGGAGACCGCTCGGCGCACTCGAAGCGCCGCGATAAGACGGGCCCAAGTCCCGACTGCCGATCGAAGTTCGTCCCCGCGCCGCCAGGAGCCGAAATCGGAAAACAAAACAGCGGCTCCATCCGCGGCGGCGCGCGGGAAAAACGCACCTCCAGCTCCAGCGGCGAGCGGAGCTCGATTCCATCGACGTAGCTGGCGAAGCGTTCGTCGAAAGCGGGACTCGAACGATCGATCAGCGCCCGCATTGTGGACATGACCGAAACGGCATTCAAGCTGGGCCGCGACTCCCAGCGCGCGGAGCTCCGGCGCAGCGTAAAGAACGCGCGACGCCCCAAGTCGGTCGGCTCCCACTGTTCCAAAAGTCGGCTGCGGTAATGTGTGGTGTCGTCGATCCGATCGACCTCGAACAAGTCAAACTGCTCCAGTCGCGTGGCGCGCTGATCGGCAAGCGTCGGGACTGGCAGCCCGGCGCCACCGCCGGCCAGGGTCATGGCCCCGACCGAGAGCCGCTGGTACCGCTCGCAGATTTTGCGATGCGCCTCCGCCAGGCCGACCGCCTTGGGCCAGACGCGAGCCGCTCGATCGATCGCGTCGACCGCTTCGGCGTAGCGCCCGTTGCGAGCTGCGTCGAGGGCGGAGGCCATCAGGTCCTGCGCCTCGGCGTTCAGTGCTCGCTTCCATTTTTCAACCGTCTCGTGCTCGGGCTCGAGTCGCGCCAACTGGGCGACGTAGTGACGGGCTTCCCGGTCGTCATGAGATTGCCGGGCGGTTTCAATCAGCTTGTCGGTCACCCGGCCAAGCTGAGTTTGCAGCCCGGGATAGTTGCGGTCGCGCGCGTGGAGCTCCATCAGCGACATCAAACCCGTCTGAAAATCGCCACCGTGAAGAGTCGATTCGGCCTCGCTCATCAACATCCGCCGCGACTCGTCCTCCAGTCCTTTCCACTTGGGCACGGTTCGCTGGAGTGGATAGAGCAATTCGAGCGCGTCGCGGAATTTCTTCTCTTCGGCAAGCAAGGTTGCCCGGCGGATGGTGAGATCCTCGTGATAGATGATCCGGTCGACCTTCTCCGTGGGGATTTCGTAGATCTGACCCGATGCATCCTCCGGAAGCGTGACGAGGATCTTTTGCACGTCAGCCTTTTGAATCTCCAGCTTCTCTCGCTCATCGGGAGTGGTCGGCCGCGGCCTCCTTTTCAGCTCATCGAGCGCGTCGGCCAGCTTTTTCAACGTGTCGGGACGGGGAAACACCGGCTTGGCGATCAGGACGTCGGGGTTGGCCTTGTTATTGCTGTCGAGCACCAACCAATCGACCGGTTGCTGATTCAGCTCGGCGACGGAGGGGATCGGAAGATCCGCGAGCTTCGGGAGTTTCTGCTGGCTCTTGATGTCCTTCAGTCGTTTGGATTCGCCAGAGTCCTTTTTCTCTTTTGAGTCGGTGCCCTTCGTGTCGTCGTCTTCCGTCTCGCTCTTCTCCTTCTTGTCTTTCTGAGAGGGTTTTGACGGCGGCTCTTTGCTTTTTTTGGCGGCGCGCGGAGCCTTCTGGCGTTGACCGGGAATGCCTGGCCCCTGGAACGCGCTCGCCGGCCCGAGCAGCAGCCCCAGCAACACGAACAGGCCAACACTCGGGATCGCTGCGACCCGCGCAAACCGGCGCAAGACAGAGCAAACACTGTTCGAGCCCATCGCGCGCTTCATGGTGCCTTCCTTGGCCGCTCGAGCAACGAATCGACTCGGCACAAGCTGCCGTCAATCGTGGAGACGACGACGCGGCCCTCGACGGCAAGCACGCCGCCCGAAAGGGGGTGCTCCAGCGCGACTTGAGCAACAACCGTCCCGTGAGCCGGATCGATGCTGACGACGGTGCCGTCGCGATTGGCGACGATGAGCCGATTTTGGATCAATGCGGGACGCCCGGAAGGGCCAGTGTCTTTCAGCGAGGTCACGAACAGCGACCGGGTGGGACCACTCCCGTCGAAGGCAGCCAGCTCATGATCCCTCGTTTCGACCAGGAGCAGCGAGTCGATGGTCCACAGACGCCCCACCGCGAGATCGGGCAGTTTGTGCCTGGCAACCGGCTCGAGTGTTGCCACGTCGAGAAAGTGCAGCACGCCGTCGCCATCGACATACGCGACGCGGCCGGCGACGACGGCGAGTCCGGAGTCGCAGGGTCCTTCCAGTTGCTTCGAGACGACCGCGGCCAGATTGCGGTCCGGGTCGGTCCGGTACTGGAAGAGCGACAACCGTCCGCTGCTGTCGAGTGCCACCAGATCTTTTTCCGAGACGCGCTCCACCGATTTCCAGCGGGCCGACCGCCCCTTTTCGACCGGCGCCAGATATTCCTCGGCCGCAGGCACGCCGCTTGTCGGACTCACCAGGCGCAGCCGACCCGGCAACGGGAGCACGAGGCCGGCATTGATCTCGATCGGTGGCGCCTCGAGCGGCTTATTGAGCTTGATAGTGCCCGAAAGCTGTCCACCAAGACCGACGAGCCACAGATTCGGATTCGGCCCGGAACAATCGACGGCGATCTTACCGTCATGCAGCCGAGTGGCTCGCAGGGGAGTTGCGGTTTTCGGGTCTGGCTCGATGACGGAAGTAGCCGACGACTTGAAGCCGCCCGCATCCAGCTCACGCGGTTCGACCGCAAAGACGTCGCCCGCCTCGCCGACGGTGACAATCTCGCCGCTTGGGAAAACGCTGGCCGCGATTAGTGAAGAACCGAACACCGTGCGCCATTGGCCCGTCATCGGCTCGCGGTCGATCTCGGAAAAGAAAACGCTCGAAGCAAATGGCAGCTTCCGAGCGGCATAAAGATATTGCCCTACGACTTGTAACGGCTGCGAGCTGATCCCGACGGCGATTTCCGCGGGGTTGAGGGAGAATGTCTGTGAGTTGAGCTTCAGCTGCAGCTGCCGGACCGAGCTGCCGGCCATCCACAGCTGCCCGTCGGGACCGGGCGAGAGATAAATCCGACTCTCTTCCTGGTTGGGAATCGCCAGGCTGGTGGTTGGCGTCAGGGATTCCTGCCCCGGTGTGTCCGACACGGCAAACGCCGAAATCCGTGCTGGGTCCGACGCGACAAACAGGATCTTTCCATGAATCACCGGAGCGTCGCGCACCTGGCCTTCCACCGTCTGCACGTCGACTTGCTTGAGCCAGGTCTCGTCGCTTTGTGCGTCGAAAACGCGCAGCCGCGTGCCCGAGCCTCGTCCCGGTTCGGTCAACAGCACCAACCCGCCGACCGCCGTCGCGCCGTTGACGAGCGAGCCGGCGGCGTGCCCCATGTCGTCGACGCGGAGACACTCCAGCGGCGACGTCGTCAGCGTGTAGATCAGCGACGCGTCGCCCGCCACGATCAGCCGCTCCTTGTTCCGGGTCAGAGCCGGCGGCGAAAGAATCTTTTGCGAGAACGTGAGCCGCGTCGTGATGCGGCCGCTTTCGAGGTCGATCTTGTAGAGATGCCGGCCCAAGGTCGCCAGATAAATCTGTCCCTGATCGACCAGCGGCGGTCCGGACACGGCCTCGTCGAGCGGTTGTTCCCAGACGACCGCCCCGGTTTTTCGATCGAGGAGCATTAACGACAGCCGATTGGAGTTAAAGACCAACAATCCCTCGACCGACGTTTCGACCTTGACCGGGAAGAACGGAGTGTCCAAACCAACCACGCGCCGCCAAATCGGCTCGCCCGTGACATGATCGACTGCGTAACAGCAGTCCTTGGCCAGCACAAACACAGGCCTTATGCCGGCAGGTTCTTCCGTGCGCGTGCGGGTATGCATCGTGAGGGTCAGCGGCCGCGGGGCCGGATGCGCTTGCCGCGCCAGAGCCGGCTTCTTGAGCTCCTCGCGAACGACAAAGGCCTTTTCGACGCCGAGGGTCTCTGTCAGCAATTTGCCCAGCCGGGCATCCGCGGCGACGTCGGGATAACGAGCCAATAGATTTCGGCGCGCGGCGAGCGCGGCCATCGGTCGCCGCGCAGAGTTCTCCTTTTCGATCTCCTTCACGCCGGCCGTGACCACGTCGTGCTTGATGATCGCCTCCTCCGCGGTGGTGAAGGCCGAACGCAGCTTCTCCGACAGCTCGGCTGGAAGTTTTCCGTCGGGGAAATAGCGCGGGAGCATGGCTTCGGCCGCCGACGAGACGTCGAGCAGGCTGCGATCGGCAGCGCTTTGTGCCGACGCGGAGGCGCCCAGCGCAATTTGCGTCAGAAAATTGATCAGGTCGGCGTCGTGCTCGTGAAAGTCCTTGCGATCGCGGTTGGCGTCGATCGATTGCTCGACTTTTTCGAGCCCCAGCTTCCAGGCCGGCGTCCCCCCGCTGATCTCTTTGAGAATGCGGGCGTTCCACATCTGATATTGGGCATCAGCCGTCAGTTGGTGCCCGCTGTGCCGGGCGATGAACCTCTCGAACATCTCCGCGGCCTGGCCGTATTGTTTGGCGGCAAATTCGGCGGTTGCGGCGTCGTATTCTTGCTGGGTCGACTCGCGGCCGATGACGAAATAAATTGCCGCTGCCGCCAGTCCCAGCGCCAGCGTGACGCCGAGCATTCCCAGAATGAGAGGCGACCGCAGGGCCTCTTGTTCGCCGGGTCGCATTTTTTGAGCGGCCAGCCGCTCGGACAAGCGGGCACTGAGCGGCTTGGGTCGAGGCAGCAGGGCCACGGGCTCGTCGCTCTCGGCAGCCTCTTGCTCCTTGAGAATGGCACCGATGGTGTCGCTGGTCGTCGCGGGCGTTGGCGGAGCGGTCGGCGCTTGCGACGGCCCTTGTTTGAGCGCTTCCGCCTGCTGCAACCGCTCAGCCATCCCTGACCAGGCATTTGGGCGGAAGGCTCCTCGATTCCACCCTTCCTGCGCGGGCAGGCCCTCTTCGGTCACGGGACGCAGCGGCACCTCCCCAGACGCAAAGGGAGGCATCTCGGAAGACGATTTTGGATCCGGAAGGTAGGGGAGCGAGTCGTCTTGCTCCCATCCGGGCGCCGGGGCGTCAGACTCGGTTGAGGGTGGTGCCTGATGGACGAGGAGATCGGCCGGCCCAATCCGCATGACATCGCCCGCCTTCAGCGCACTGTGCCGCACCATCGTGCCGTTGACGTCGACTCCGTCGCGGTTGGCCGAGGCGACCTCGAATTCCGCCCCGTTCCAGGCGACTCGGCAGTGGATCGGGGCCACAGCCGCATCGTCGATGCAAATATCGTTGGAGGCGTGCCGGCCGATGCAAATCGGCTGCTTGCGCGATATCCGCAGCGTCTCGGCCGGCTGCGAGCCGTTTCGAACCTCCAAGTCGAGCATCGCCGTGCGGTCGTTCATCGTCAGTAATAGACCTGGCGGGTGACTTCAAAGTCGTAACCTTCCGCGGCGGGGATCACCGTAAAGAACGTGCGGCGGATTTGGCGCACGGGCCGATTGCCGTAATCGCGCTCCCTGACTGCCAGGAGATTTTCAGTCGCCGGCGGATAGAAATGGAAGATGATCGTGTCGGGGTTGATGGGCACTCCCGCCTTGGCAAACAGCTGCATGTCCGCCTGTCGCCGCTTGCCCCCCTGCCAGGTAAAGAACAGGCGTTTCTCTCCCTCGCCGGATGCGGCATTCCGCACGGTCGGCTTGGCGGCCGACACGTCCGACAGATAGGTCATCGTTCGATCGGGCATCAGGGCGCCGAGTTCGATCCCAAAAAAGTCGAGCTGCCTGGTGTATTGCGTCAGCGAGCCTTCTTCCGGGAAGTAGACGTACCAACGCTGATGCCGCGGCCAACCCCCTCTGGATCCGGGACCTCCCCCGAGCGCCGGCCTGGTTCCGGTGCCGAGCGCGAAGCCCCCCTTCGGGCTGGCGACGGGCGCCGTATCGAGCTGTAGCTGATCCGAGGAACCGGCCATCACGGTTCCCGTCGCGTCGCCACTGGCTGCCTCGAGCGAAACGCTCTGCAGCACCTGCTCGACTTCCGGGCGGCTCTCGTCAGAGGCTTCCCCCGGCGTGGCGTCGGCCCGCTCGGGGCCGGTTCCCTCGAGCTTCAAAGATTCGGTTGGAGAGCCGTTCTCGACGCCGCCGCTCGTGTCTTCGATGACCTCGATCGCCTGCTGCATCACCGCGTGGTGCGGGCGAAAGCTGTCCCAGACCAGGAACAAGAACCAAACCGACACGGCGAGCACCGCCAAGAGGGCTACTAGGATCGACCAGACGCGGTCGTAGTTGGTGACGCGAATGACGGGTGGGGCCAAGTGGCCGCGGCCGAGCCTCGCTTTACCGCCCTGGGCAAGAGACATGGATTCTCGATTCCGCTCTCAACGCGGATTTTCACCAATAAATAAACAAACCAGCGGCGCAAAAGTGGCGGCGCGATTCCCAGGGATTGGCTGAGAGGAAATGGCCCGTCGTAAGTTGCTGCCTCGAAGAGGGTTGCGACCGGCAGCGCCGACGTGGCAACGCCTCTCTTCCATGCTAGAACTGCCCGAGTTGGGTGTCAACGTGCCGAAGCGGAGCACCAACGGGCTTGTGGCTCCCCGATTTACCGGCTCTGAAGCCCGTCACGAAAGCCACGGTTGGCAGCGAAGCGACTACCCCGGCTTGTGGTCGAGCAGCCAATCTTCGAGCGTGATCTGCTCGATGTAGGGAGCCCGCAACAGAACCGGGTCGGTCGAAATCAGCCGCTGCAGCCAGCTGCGGCGGCGGATGATCGTCGTCATGGCGCGGACGCCGAACCGCGCGAAGGGGCGCGAATTGAGCTGCGTTTCCACGTTGAGGGCGATGCGGCGAAAGGTGTCGGGGAAGACGTTCGGCTCGGGGCCGACGTGGATGATTGTCTCGATGCCCGACGCCAGAGTTTTATCGACGACATCCCAGACCAGCTGCGGATGATCGACCCAGCGATTGAGCATGTCGCGGCTGTTGTAGTCGTTGTAGTCGAATCCGCCCGTCACGCAGGAGAGGATCGGCGGAACCGGGGCCCGGAAGCCTCCCGGGACTTTCTCCAACAGCACCGAAGCCCGGTTGGGAATGTTCTTCTGCCAGGTGATGGGCGTGTGGATCGGCGGCCACTTGTTGCGATTCTTGCGCAGGCGAGTCGTCTCGGGCAGAACGCCCACCATCCGCTCTTTGAACCGATCGAGCGTATCCCCCTGACCCATCAAAAGCACCGTATCGGGCGAGAGAATCGTCGAGATGGCGATCGTCCCATTGCCTTCGTTGCTGATCTGCAGGCAAAGCTGAGCGATTTTCTCCTGCCCGAGCGCGGGGCCTCGCGAAAACAAGATTCCCAAGGTGACGTCGTTGGCCAGCGACGAGGCCTCGTCGGCCAGCTGCACCAGCGGACCGATCGCCGCCTCGATCGTGTAGACGCCGCAGGCCACGAGGGCCGCAAGCTCGCCCAAGCTGTAACCGAGCGCGAGTTTGGCGTCGGCAATCGACACGTCGTACATGTCGTGCAGGATCTGCAGCTGGGCCATTTCGACGGCGACGATCAGGCAGATGTCCTGAGCGTAGCTTTTGAGCGTCGTCTTGGCCTTGCGATGGATCCGCCCGAGCAGATTGACCTTGCGGCCGGTGACGCGCGTGCAAATCCGCGAGGCGTCGTCGAGATGGCGACGCACGACGGGCCCGTAAGCGGGATGCGCCAGAAGCTCAGGCGTCCTGCCCAAGTTGGAAATGTTGTACCCGCGGAAGGTGAACGCCGCGTTCCCCACCCGCTTTTTCAAGCCGTTGTCCATCAGCGACCGTCGTGATCGTCGACCCCGGTGGGGTTACTTATCTCTGGGCTAGTCATCGTAGAGAGCAGCCAATTGGTGCTCAAACTTACGAATGATGTGGTTGCGTCGGACTTTCAAGGTCGCCGTCAGCTCGTCGGCGTCGAGCTGAAACGGGCGATCGAGAACGAGAAACTTCTTGACCCGCTCGGGATTGCTGACCTCTTGCATCACCGCATCGATCCGCTGCGCGAAAAACTCGTTGAGACATGGCGTCTTCAAAAATCCTTCGGGCGACGACTCGAGCTTGCAATTGAGTTCGGCGGCCTTCGCGCGGAGCTGCTCGAAATTCGGGACGATCAGGGCGCTGACGAACCTCCGCCCGTCGCCATAAACCACCGCCTGGTCGATATAGATGTCGCTGACCAGCAGCCGCTCGAGCTCGCTGGGAGCGATGTTCTTGCCGGCCGACGTAATGATCAGATCCTTCTTTCGGTCCGTGATCGTGAGATAACCCTCGTCATCGAGGTGACCCACGTCTCCGGTGTGGAACCACCCGTCTTTTTCGATGACCTCGGCCGTCGCCTCGGGATTGCGCCAGTAACCCTGCATGACGTTCGAACCGCGGACGAGAATCTCGCCGTCGGGCGCAATCTTGATTTCGACGCCGGGAATCGCCTTGCCCACGGTCCCGATGCGGTAATCGTCGAGCTTGTTGAAGCTGACGACGGGCGAGGTCTCGGTGAGCCCGTAGCCTTCCAACAGCGGGAGCCCCGCGTCAAAGAAGCCCTGGCAGACGTGCCTCGGCAGCGGAGCGCCGCCCGACGAAAGCTGACGAATTCGCGGACCGAAAATCTTCTTGAGCGTGGTCGAACGCTGCTCGGGCGGCATCTGTTCGACGCGCGCCCACACTTTTTCGTAAAACCGCGGGACCGAAGTCAGCCAGGTCGGCCAGGTCTCGGCAAGGTTGACGATCAAAGTGTCCATCGACTCGGCCAGCGCCACGCTCGAGCCTGCGATCGCCGGCACGTACAGATCGCAAGTGCGTGCGTAGATATGGCTGTACGGCAGCCAGCTCAGCAGGACGTCGGCTGGATCGCGGGGCCCGATTTCGAGCGTCGTCTTCGCGTTTTCCAGCAGATTGCCGTGCGTGAGCATCACACCTTTGGGGTTCCCCGTCGTGCCGCTGGTGTAAATGATGGTCGCCAGGTCTTTGCCGGTGATTTTCGATTCACGGCGAAGAATCTCTTCCTGCTTGTGCGCGCGGCTGCCCCGCTGCATCAGCCCGTTCCACGACAGCACGCGGATTTTGTCGATCGGCGAAACGACTGGATCGAAGGAGATCAGAAATTCGAGATTGGGCAGCGCCTCGAGCACGTGAAAGACTTTGTCGGCCTGCTGTTGGCCGCTGACGATAATGCCCCGCGACTGGCTGTGACCGACCTGGTATTCGACCTGTCGCGGAGCCAGCGGAGCGTGAAGGGGGACATCGGCTCCGCCGGTCGAAAGGATCGCCTCGTCGGCAATCAACCACTCGTATCGGTTCTCGGACAGAATGGCGACGCGATCGCCCGGATTCACCCCCAGCTCGATCAGGCCGGCGGCGGCGCGGTCGGCCATCCAGCGGTACTCGGCCCAGCTGACGTCGTGGTACAGGCCGTCGCGTTTGAATCGAATCGCGGTTCGCGGGCCCAGCAGCTGGCACTGGCTGCGATGCATGTCGGAGAGACTAGAAAATGGCATGAATCCGGACCTCCCCTCTCGCATCGCAGCTGCTAAAGCGCAAACCTCACTGGCATGCTTCGAAAACGGTTGCCACGCCCTGCCCCTGGCCGACGCACATGGTTGCCAGGCCGTACTTCGACCCTTCGTCGCGCATCCGGTGCAAAAGCGTCGTCACAATCCGCGCGCCGCTGGCTCCGAGCGGGTGGCCCAACGCGATCGCGCCCCCACGGCGGTTGACTCGTTTTTCGTCGGTTCCCAACAGCCGCAGGCACGAAAGCACCTGCACGGCGAACGCCTCGTTGATTTCGATGCTCCCCAAGTCGGCGAGCGTAAGCCCGGATCGTCGGAGAACTTTGTGAATCGCCGGGACGGGGCCGATGCCCATTTCGCACGGATCGACGCCGGCGACAGCCATCGCGCGGATCCTGGCCATCGGTTTGAGTCCCAGCTCTTGCGCCTTTTGCTCGGACATCACGAGGACCGCCGTCGCGCCGACGCTCACCTGCGAGCTATTGCCGGCCGTCACCGAGCCGCTGGCCGGATTAAACGCCGGCGGCAGCTTCGCCAGCCCGTCGAGCGAGCAGTCGAAGCGGATCCCCTGGTCCTGCGTGATCTGGACTTTGCGTCCCTCTTCGTCGCGTCCCCAGGTTGGCACCACTTCGGACTTGAAACCGCCCTCCGTCGTCGCCTGGGCCGCGAGTTGATGGCTGCGGACCGAGAACTCGTCCTGCTTCTGTCGCGGAATCTGGTACTTCATCGCCATGTATTCGGCGGTGAGGCCCATGTTCATGATGGCCTCGCTGTGCTTGAAAAAGAGGCCGGGAGGGGGATTGTAGTCCTTGTTCATCGGGACGTGGTCCATGTGCTCCACTCCGCCTGCAATCTGCACGTCTTCGCAATGCGCAGCCACGTTCATCGCCGCGTCGTTGATCGCCTGCAGGCTCGACGCGCAGTTGCGATTGATCGTCACGCCCCCCGCCTCGATTGGCAGGCCGGCCATGAGCGCCACCGTCCGCGCGACGTCGAAACCCTGCTCCCCCTGCTGTTGCACGCAGCCCCAACGCACGTCGTCGATCAGATGCGGGTCGATTCCCGTTCGCTTGACGAGCGTGTCGATCACGTGGGCCGACAGCTCTTCGGCGCGAACGTCGCGGTAAATCCCCTTGTCCGACGAGGCCTTCCCGATCGGCGTGCGAACCGCGTCGATCACCACCGCGTGTCTCATCGTCTTGCTCCGATCTATGCTAAAAGACTGCATCGTGCAGCGGGCAGACACCCCTCACCCCCAGCCCCTCTCCCGCAAGGGGAGAGGGGGGAAGAGCGTTCGCATTTGCCCCTTTGCACAAAACTGTGTTTAGGTGCAGATCGTCAAGGACTCGTGCGAAAAATCTCTCCGCTTCACCCGCAATCCTTCTCCCCTCTCCCCTTGCGGGGGCTTTGCCCCAAAACGGGGACAGACCCCTGACCCGTTGCGGCTGGAGTGCTGGTTTGCCCTTCCGGTAGGGGGTCAGTCCCCGTTTTTGGGCAAAGCTCCTTGCGGGAGAGGGGCAGGGGGTGAGGGAGTCAGCCGTTGGAGTTCGGGAATCGCGCAGCATAGTGTGGGCTTGCATCTCGCTTAAACGGACTTCGTCGGGGAACTGCTCGCCGCCGGTCGCGGATAAAACTTCTTGCCTGTTTTCGCCATGTCGACGAGCATCGGGCTGGGCTCGAACCGTTTGCCCAAGGACGTGTATTTCGAGGCGCGGTCCACGAGCGGGCCCGCCCCCACCGCGTCGCACCAGCGGAGGATCCCGCCGCGAAACGGCGGGAAGCCAACACCCAGAATCAACCCCATATCGACGTGCGCGGGCTCCCGAACGATTCCCTCTTCGAGCGTCCGCACGGCCTCCAAGAGCATCGAGAGGAACAGCCGGTCTTCGATTTCCTGGTTCGAGACTTCGCGTTTCGCGGTGCGATGCTTTTCCAAAAACGGAGCGAACGCCGGGTCGTCCGCCGGCTTGCCTTTCGTGCCCGCGAATTTGCGGAATCCGGCTCCCGATTTCTTGCCGAGCCGCTTGGCCGCGATCAGATCGTCAAGGAGCGTGATCTTGAGGGCCCGGTCACTGTAGGCCGCCGCCAGCACTTTGCCGGCAAAGCACGACGTATCGAGACCCACCATGTCCTGCAGGGCAATCGGGCCGACCGGCATGCCGAATTTCGTCGCCACGCGGTCGATCGCGTCCATTGATGCTCCCTCCAACAGAAGCGCGAGAGCTTCGGTCATGTAGGGAAGTAAAATCCGGTTAACGAGAAAGCCGGCGCAGTCATTGACGACGATCGGCGTCTTCTTGATGCGTTTGGCCAGCTCGACGATCGTCGCGACCGTTTCGTCGCTCGTGCGCTTGCCGCGGATGACTTCGACGAGCTGCATCCGGTCGACGGGCAGGAAGAAATGCATGCCGATGAACCGGGTCGGGTTGGGCCAGGCCTCGGCCATTCGCGTGATCGAGATCGTGGACGTGTTCGTCGCCAGGATCGCGTCCTTCTTGAGGACGGTCGCCAGCTGGCGGTAAAGGGCCGTTTTCAGCTCTTCGTTTTCCGTGACCGCTTCGATCACGACGTCGCAATCAGAAAAAACCTGGTGCGAGGTCGACGCGCTCAGCGATGAAAGCAGGCCTTGCAGATCGGCCGTCGTCGCGCGACCGATTTTGATCCGACTCGTCACCACTTCGGCCGCGCGGCGCATGCCGTCGGCGATCCGCGCGTCGTCCACGTCGACCATCGCCGTGGGGATCGCGCTCCGAGCGTGGGCCGTCGCGATGCCCGCGCCCATCTGTCCCGCGCCGAGCACACCGACCCGATTCACGGGACGGGCCTTGACGTTGGGATCGGTCACGCCCCGGTCGCGAGCCAGCAGATTCTGCATGAAGAAGACGCCGATCAGCGCGGCGGACGTCGGCGTCCCCACAACACCCTGCGACTCTCGCAGCTCGATCTCGATCCCCTCGGAAAGAGGCCGATTGACTCCTTCTTTCATCGCCCGCAGTGCGGCGAGCGGCGCCGGGTACTGCCCCTTCGTGGCGCCCAGCACGGCCCCTTCGGAAACGCCAAACGCAAAGTTCAACTGGTCGTCGCTAAGGCCCAGCGGCTGCTCCTTCTTTCGCCGCAACTCCTTCCACTCACCGGACTGCTGCGCGAAGTCGATCAGGCGGCGCCCCTCTTCGATCAGTCGCTCCGGTGGCACGGCATCGAACACCAGGCCACACTTCGCAGCCTGCCCGGCGTCGATCGGATCGCCTGAAGTGATCATCTGAATGGCTTGCTGGATGCCGACGACGCGCGGCAGGCGCTGCGTTCCGCCCCAGCCAGGAATGATGCCGACTTTGACCTCCGGCAGGCCGATCTTTGTCGTCGGGTTGTCGGCGGCAAGCCGGTAATCCATCGCCAGCGTGATCTCCGTTCCACCTCCCATGCAGTTGCCATCGATGAGCGCGACGGTCGGGAATGGAAGCCGGCTGACGCGGCCGAAGACCTCGTGTCCGCCTCGCAGCGCAGGAAGAACTTGTTCCTTCGTCGCGTAGGCGAGCGATCCCATCTCCTTGAGATCGGCCCCCGCGATGAACTGTCCCTTTTTGCCGCTCTTGAGCAGCAATCCGCGCAGGTCCTTGCGTTTCGCGAGCTGATCGACGACCTGGCTGAGTTCAGTCATCACCGGCCCAGAGAACGTGTTGACGCTCTGCTCGGGGACGTCGAACGTCAAGAGGGCGATCGGCCCGTCGAGTTCTTCCAGCCGAAACGCGGTGGCCATTGTTGCTCCAGAAAGGGGAGCCGTGCGGAGTTCGTGGGATGCGATGATGGGGAACGGAGCCCGAGCCGAATAGCTCGGACTCCGTCAGTTGTCAGCCGGGCGGCCGCCCGCACGCTCAAGGCGTGTAGGGCATCAAGAGTTCGACCTCTTCGACGCCCGCGAGCGCCTTGAAGCCTCCCTCGGCAATGTCCGAACCGAGTTTCGTCATCAGGCGGAAGTCCTCGGCCGTCGGACGCTTGCCGGTGAGCTGGCGACGAATATCGCGACCGAGCACGATCGCCGCGGTCTTCACCAGCTCGTCGGACTGCCTGGCCGCCCAGAGAGCGGTCGTGAGCATCACGATCATGCTCTGAATTCGCTGCGACAGTTCGACCATCGTGCACTGACGGTCGGCCAGCTTGAGCTGGTTCTTCTGCATCAGGCGGTCGACCTCCAGCCGACTCCCCTGCAGATTGTCGGCGGCGAACTGCGCCAACTCCGCGAGCGACGGCGGCATCGACGGCAGCTTCGCCCGCACGGGGCCCGCCACCATTTCGTTCGCCCGCCACTTCAACCACGGCATCGCGGCCGGGGCCAGCTTCAACATGTGGGCCGGGTTGGCCATGTTGGGCTGCTTGATGCCGGCGGCGTAGAGCGCCTTGCCGATCGGCTCGTAGTACTTGTGGCCGTGCTCCTTGATGAGCGACTTGAAGAAGCCCATGCAGAGCATCTCGCCTTCGCCCTCGTAAATGCACGGAGCCAGGTACTCGTGCACGTTGTCGCCGAAGATGTGGCCGTGCAGGAACGAACGGCCGCCGTGCGTCTTCATGAACAGGTCGATCGACGCTTCCTTGAGCGACTCGCTGCCAAAGATCTTGGCGACCGTGCATTCCATTTCGCCGCGGTAGCCCTCGTCCAAGAGCCACGAGCACCAGTCGATCAGCGCGTCGCAGCCGACGATCAGGGCGGCCAGTCGGCCGATCCGCCGACGAACCAGTTCGCGCTTCACGATCTGCTCGCCATAAGTCTTGCGGAACTTGGCCCAGGGAAGCATGTTGGCCAGCATCAGCCGCATGCCCGCCGCACCAGTCGCGCACACGGCCACGCGGCCGCGGTTGAGGCCGTGGTAGCCGACGGTCAGCCCGTCGCCGCGGGTCGGCTGCAGCAGGTTCTTCTTGGGAACCTTGAAGTTCTTGAAGATCATGCCCTGGTTGTAGGTGTGCTTGAGGGCATGCAGACCGTACTTCTTCAGTTGGAAGGTCTCGTCCTCTTTGTCCGGCAGGTCAGCAATCAACACGGCCGGCTTGTTATTGATCAGGCAGACGAGACCGACGGTCCGCCCCGGCACCACGTTCGTGATGAACAGCTTCTCGCCGTTGACGACGTAGTAGTCGCCGACGAGCTCGGCTTTGGTGCGAAGCGCTGTGAGGTCGGAGCCGGCGGCCGGCTCGGTCAGCGCAAAGGCCGAAACCCGTTCGCCGCTGGCCAGCTTGGGGAGGTATTCTTGCTTCTGCTCGGGGCTGCCGAAGGTGCGGACCGGGTCGACGGCGCCGATGCAGCCGTGGACCGAAGCCAGGCCGGCAGTCGTCGGATCGGTGGCTCCCATCTTCACCAGGAACCGCGCGAACGCGCCGAAGTTGCAGCCGCTCCCGCCGTATTTCGGATCGACCAACAGGCCCCAGTAGCCGACTTTCGCCAGTTCGTCGATCGATTCCTGGCGGATCTTGTTTTTCTCGTCGAAGAGCGTGCCCGCGTCGCGCCGGCGTTTGACGACCTCGATCGACTTGTCCATCACGGTCTGGGCAGCGGGGCTGGCGGGCTTCGCCTGTCCGACGAAAATGTCGATCGGAAATTCTTTATCCCAGACGGCCCGATGCGCCGGGCTGCCGGCCGTCTGATATTTTGGCGCGAACAGGTCCTCGATCTGCTCGTCCGCTCGGTCGAGCGCTCCGGTCTTCTTTGCTTCTTCCTCGCTCGCCCCTCCCAGCTTGAGGGCGGTTTCGACGAAGGTCGCCTCGTTTTCGGTCGCGTGCTCGTCCAACTCGCGGATTTGCGGATTCATGGGCCAGTCACACCTTTCCACCCGAAGCGAACGTTCCGATCGTCCGGAAACGGGGTGCCCCAAGCACCGCGCTCAACGGATCTCGTCCCAGCGGCAGCGCGCCGCGAAACGCCCGGAACGTACCCCTCACGATTTGTAATCGGATCGCAAAAACAACGTAAACGGCGCAGACGCTGACAAAAAGCCCAGAAAAACCGTTTGTTCAGCCCAGCGGCGTCAAGGTCCCGCCGTGAATTGTGTCAAGAAACGCCGCCGATTGCAATCGCCCGGGCGGCCGTGCGGCTTAAGCTGCCGACTTGCTGATTCATCTCGGCAAACCTCTGGTCCTGTGTAAACCCACGGGCAAAGCGGGCATAGATTTGCTGGATAATGACGGCCAATTTGTAGAGGCCGTAGCAGTAATAGAAAAGGACATGTCCCAGGTCGCGGCCGGACGTCTCGGCGTAGCGATCGAGTAACTCTTTTCGCGTCAGGTTGCCGGGCAAAAACGTCGGCCCGGGGACAAAGTACTTGAGCGCCTCGGTGTCGTCGGCCTGAATCCAATAGGCCAGCGTGCAACCCAGATCCATCAGCGGATCCCCCAGCGTGCACATTTCCCAATCGAGCACACCGACAATTCTCGTCAAATCGTTGGGGTCGAGCACGACGTTATCGAACTTGTAGTCGTTATGGATCAGCGCGGCGCCCGATTCGGGTGGACGGTTTTCGACCAGCCACTTCGCGACGTCGTCCATTTGCGGCCAGTCATCGGTCTTGGCCTTCTCGTACCGGCCGATCCAACCGGTGACTTGCCGCTCGACGTACCCCTCGGGCTTTCCCAAATCGCCAAGGCCGGCGGCACTGTAATCGAGCGCGTGCAGGCGCGCAAGGTTGTCGATGAACGACGTTCCCAGGCGGCGAAACGTTTCGGGTTCCGGGTGAAAGTTCTTCGGCAGCTTGCGGCGCAGGATCACGCCGCGGCGGCGCTCCATCACGTAAAACGGGGCGCCGAGCACGGCTTCGTCCGTGCAGTACAGGAGGGGCTTCGGCGCCAGTTCGTAGACCCGCGACAACTTCGAGAGGACGTGGAATTCCCGTCCCATGTCGTGCGCGGACTTGACCGTGTTGCCGAACGGCGGACGCCGCAGAACGTATTCGTCTTTTCCGAATCGCAGCAGGTAAGTGAGGTTGGAAAACCCTTGCGGGAACTGCTCGATCTCGAGTGGGACGTCGCACTGGCCCAGCTGCTCGGACAGATAAGCCCCCAGGCGAGCTGCGTCGAGCTCTTCGCCCTTGCGCACTGGGCTGGAAGCATCGGCGAACGTCGTGGTGCGCTCGGTCATCGCTTGGCGAGCCGCCAGCGTGAGCTGGCGGGTGCTTCTCCTGGATTTCGTTTTGACGCGAAAAGATTGAAAGACCAGAGGACTAAGCACCATCGGGCTTACGCCCGACGCTCGCCGGGCGTTACGCCAGCCCATATCCGCGCAAAATCCGGCGCGCGACGGTGCTCTTGTGGACTTCGTCGGGACCATCGTAGATCCGCGCAGCCCGTTCGTGCCGGTAGTAATAGGCGAGGATCGTGTCGTCGGTCATGCCCAACGCTCCATGGGCCTGCAGCGCCCGATCGATGACCTTCATCAACACGCCGGCCGCGAAGAATTTGATCAGCGAGATCTCGTCGCGGGCCGCCTTGGTTCCCTCGCGATCGATCGTCCAAGCCGCCTTCAGCACCATCAGACGCGCGGCATTGATCTCGGCCCGGCTTTCGGCGATCCAATTTTGAATCGTTTGCCGCGTGCCGAGCTTGTCGTCGGGCGCCAGGTCGCGGCGGGCTGCTCGCTCACACAAAAGATCGAACGATCGCTCGCAGATCCCCATCCAGCGCATGCAGTGATGGATTCGGCCCGGCCCCAGCCGCGCCTGCGCGATCTCGAAGCCCGCCCCCTGGCGGCCGAGCAGATTCTTCTTCGGCACGCGGACGTTCTCGTACGAAACCTCGCTGTGACTGGGCCAGTCGTCGCCGGCATGTCCCATCACCGAAATGTTCCGCACGATTTTGAAACCCGGCGTATCGCAGGGGACGATGATCTGGCTCGCGCGGGCGTGCGGGTCAGCCTGGGGGTTGGTGACGACCATCGCAATGGCAAATCGAGCGCCGTCGGCTGACGACGTGAACCACTTGCGCCCGTTGATCACCCACGAATCGCCCTCGAGAACGGCGGTCGTGTTCATCCACACCGGATTGGAACCGGGGAATCCCGGCTCGGTCATCGAGAAGCAGCTGCGAATCTTGCCGGCGACGAGCGGCTTGAGCCACGTCTCCTTCTGCTCGGGAGTGCCGAACTCCTGCAGGATTTCCATATTCCCGGCGTCGGGAGCCTGGCAGTTAAAGACGAAATGCCCCAAGGGCGTGCGCCCCAGCTCTTCGCTCAACAGGGCGTGCTCCATGAATTTCAACCCGGCTCCGCCGTACTCTTTGCTGACTTGCGGCGTGAAGAGCGCCAACTCGCGGACTTTGTCTCGCCTGGCCGCCAGTGCGGGAAGCAACTCACGAAACGGGCGCGCCAACAGATCCCGTTCGAGCGGATAGACCTCGTCAATCAAAAACTTACGAACGGATTTGAGAGTTTCTTGGAGCGGTTGCGGAATTGAAAAATCCATGAGAGCCCCCGCCAAAGCAATCGGAATCGGATCGATTGCGTAGGGCAGGCTGTGCCTGCCGCGCATAAAATTGACGCTTGACTCGCACTCGGCAGGCACAGCCTGCCCTACACGATGGACCAGTCAACGGTACGTTATCTCGGCCGGATCCGCCAGATGGGCGAGCGAATTAAAGCTGTCGAGGTTAAACCTGCCTGGAGTGTAGATGAATGTCGTGACTGAAGCGTTTCGCAGCCGCCAACCTAGATCGAGGCTGACCGGAATCGACGTTTGCAGAGCCATCTGCACGGCGACCGAGATCGGCCCGACGGACGAGACGGCCAGCGTGGTCCTGCCGCGCTCTCCATGCGACGTGATCGACTCAAAGGCCTTGCGAGCGCGGGCATGAAATTCGTCCCACAATTCCATGCCCGGCGGGTTGATCTCTCCTCGCGTCCAAAGCAAGACGGCCGCCTCGAACAGCTTCTGAAAGCTCTTCTGCACGTCTTCGGGCTCGCGGGCTTCACGAAACGCCTGTTCGAGGCCGCCCAATTCCGGAAACTTCTCCAGAACGGCGTGCATGTGCGGCTTGCTCAGCAGTTTGTCGCCGCCGTGCTCGTTCAGCCCGGCGACGATTGTCGGCGTGGGAGAAGGCAACCCGGCGGCCGCCATCGTCTCGATGACGATTTCGGTTGTGCGCCGCTGCCGTTCGGCCGGGCCCGAGAAAACCGCGTCGAACTGCACTCGCCGCGCCGCGAAGAACTCACCGAGGCGCCGCGCCTGCCGCTCACCGAGTGGCGAAAGGCGGTCGTAGTTATCGCCGAAAAACGACGCTTGACCGTGGCGGACCAGGTACAACAGGCTCACCGATTGCCCCCAACAACACTTCAGAATTTCGGCCTCATCGGGAGCATCGGGTCACGATCGAGGCGAGCAAACCGTCAATAGCCGACTTCCGGCCGTTTGTAACAAATTGCCGCGCGGCTTTCATTGGCCATCGTTGGGTTCGCGCTCACCAACCGGGCTCGGGGGTCCGGCGGATTCTGCCGAAACGATCAACGTATGACGAACCGAGGCGGGCCCGCAGAGACGTCATTTTCGGAAAAGTTTGTCCAACTCACCCAAATGACTGAATTTTCTCGACCGTTACAACCGATAAGGACGAAATGGCGATTGTTCGTCCACATTCCGCTCTGATCGTACGGACTTCGGAAGCGCGGAAGAGATGATCCAGCAATCCGTTAACGACTGCGAGGGGGGGTGCAGGGCCCTGCTAAAGCGGTATCTGCGCTGGACTCCCTGTTGTTGGGCTTCACTCGCGGGCCTCGCGGTTTGTGGGCTGATTCCGCTTCCGGCGTTTTCCCAGTACACGCAGCCCGCGCAGACAATCTACGGCGGCGGCTATCCGCCCCGAAACCTAGTCGCTGCTGCACCACCCGCGGATACCGTCCAATTCGCGAATCAGAGCGATCAGCAACTCTTGGCCGAGGCGCGGCTGTTTGAGCAGCAGGGACGAGCCGCGCAGGCGCAACGAATCTACCTCGAGTTGCAGCGTCGCAGCTTGATACGGGGCCAGTCTCAGCAAGTTCCGACGTTCAACAGGTCCCCTGCGCCGTTCACGCCATCGAGCCGCCCGTATCAGGCGGCCTTGCCGCTTCAAAGCGGGCAAGCCCCGCCGCCAGCGGCTCCCGCGTGGACGCCGACAAATACGATCAGCCAGACCGCGGACCGCGACAGCTTTTCGCTGCCAACCGTGCAAGACGAGCCCGCCGATCCGACGCGGTCCAACGCGGGGCCGGCAGGGAACGCCGTCCAAGCGGCGAATACGGTTCCAGCCGGGCCATCAAGCGTCACTTCCGGTCAGCAAACACCGGTGTTCGTCCTAGACAGGCAAGTGACTCCGGCGCCGCCGCAACTCGAGCAGTCGTCCGGCGGATGGCGCGCCGCGGTGACGCCCTTGCCCGCCGCGCTCGTTCAAGGCGAACCGACCGGAAACCGGTCTGCTGAGCCAGCGACGGCACCTGCCGCAAAGCCAGCAACGGAGCAGACAGCGGATTTCGGGCAGGCGGCCCAGCCGGCGCCGATGGCTACCCTGACAACACAATCGACCGCGACACCAGCAATTCCAGCACAGCTCAATGCGACGCTGCCAACCGCCCCGCCGCCGAACACCATTTCCAATTCGGAAGCATCGAATCTCGGTGCATTGAATCAAACAGCGCCGAAAACCGTGACGCCGCCAGCCGCTGACGCGGAGCAGATCACTCCGGCCCATCCGCTCGACTTGTCCCGGCAGGTTGTCGTCGATTCCACGAAAGAGTTGCCCGACATTCCAGCGCTCGCTGCGCCGGACTTGCCGCCAGCGTCACGAGAGCCCGCGCAGCCACAAGCTCCGTTGCGGTTCGAGCAGGAACCTGCGGCATTCGTCGCGCCCGCGGCAGTCAGCGAGCGTCCTCTGCCGGTTGCGGCAAATCCGGAGCCACCGGGAGTCGTCAATTTGCCTTCAGCGGCTCCGGCCTCACTGCCCCTTTCGCCAAAATCGGTGCCGGGACCGGTCCCGCTGCAAGCTGACCAGGAGAGTTCGATTCTCGACGCCGTGGCCAGGCTCGCGAAGCAAACGGACGACATTCGCATTATCCCCGGTTATCGAGGAGCGGGCCGTTCGCGGCTCGAGGATCTGCTGAGCACTGGCCCCGAGAAGGAATCGGCTAAATCTGATCCGGGCTTCGATCCACCGACCACCGGCTGGAAGTCGTACATGCCGAGCGAGCCGCGGCCACAGAGTTCGGCCACGGCTTCGAATTCAGTTGCGACCGAAGATGCCCGCACCGAAGATGAACGCCCTCGCCGAGAAGCAGCCGATGAGAGGCCGCTTCGCCCGAGACACGTTCGCGCAGAATCTGTCGCGGAAGCGGAATCAGACGATGCTGCCGAATCGCGCCACGACGGAGCCCCGCGGTCCTCCCAATTTGAAGGCGAAAAGCCGGCCGAGCCCAAACCAGCTTTCAATCTATCCGCGCTCCTCACGGATCCCGAGTTTCGGGAGATCCACACTCGGCCGGTGCTTGACGCTCTCGAGCTTCTCTCGCAAGCGGAGCCGCGCCATCGACTGTTGGGCGCGCTGCGGATCAGCACGGTGGGGCCCGACGCCCGCACCGCGATGCCCGCCTTGCGTCAACTCCTGGGTGAAGAGCCAAACAAGGCGGTGAAACTGCGGATCGCCGAAGCGCTTTTGAAACTTCAACCGACCGACCGCTCGGCGCTCGAGACCCTCTTGCATTTGCTGGTCGATCCGAGCGATGCGGATCTCAGGCAGGCGGCGGCCGGGGCCCTCGGCTGCGCGGCCGCATCGGCCAATGCTACTGCGATCGTCCGGCTAACCGATGCGCTTGACGATGCGAATCCCCGTGTGCGGATCATGGCGGCGCTCTCCCTGGCTCAATTCGGCCCGGCGGCAATCGACGCCGTTCCACGTCTCGAAACGGCGGCAACCAACGACGTGCCGCGCATGCAACGGGCCGCGCTGGTCGCGTTGGGGGCGATCCGGGGACGTCAGGCTTTGCAGGATTCAGCGCCGCTGCCTTCGCCGATCGAATTGCATCCGACAGTCGCTCCTCGGGCCACTGTCCCAGCGCAAAACACGCATCCGACTCCGAAAAACATCAACGCGGCGCCCCCTCGCCCCTTTGCGCCCGAGAAGGAACTCGGACAGAAGCCTGCGAACGGCCGACCCGCAGTTTTTCCCGCGTCGCAAGCGGCGCCTGCCGCACCCGGGAATTTCGAGTCGAAAGCGGCGACAGTCAGCGGGACGGCGCCGCCGCTGCTTTGGCCCGCCACTCCGGCAACACGCATCTCGCTGCATGAAATTGAATTGGATGGCCCGAGCGCCGAGCCGCGATTCCCGTATCCGGGAGAGCCGTTGCTTCTTCCCGAGGTCACTGCGCGGCCGGTTGAACCGACGAAAGAGCAACCAGCGCCACGTCCCGCCGCAGCGCCTCCCAAGCCCGTAGCCCCCCCCAAGCCGGCGGCGCCTCCAGCTCCGCCTCCGTTGACAGACGATTCTCCCCTGAATCTGGAGAGCGTGTCCGGAAGCGCCAAGGCGGGGGCGTCCCAATGAAAACCGCAACCGGCGCGACTCTCGCGCTCGCGTTGGCCTGGCTCAGCGCCGGGTGTGTTGCCCAGATCAACTCCTGCAGCACCTGGGTGCAACAATCATGGATGACCGACAAGGCGTGGCGCGCCCGCAAATGGATGTACGAGGACATTCCCTGCGAATCGAGCTTCAAGGCGGGCTTCAAAGCCGGCTACAAATTCGCGAACTGCGGCGGCGACTCCTGTCAGCCTCCGGGGCCGAGCCACTTCTGGTCCGCCGGCGGGATGACGGAACAAGATCAGCGCGATGCGCAGGCCTGGTGCGACGGATTCACGCACGGGACGCTGGCCGCTCAGCAAGACGGAAAGGCCGGCGCCAGCGCGCTCGACGCCCAAACGGCGCAGCCCCCAGAAGGAGTGCCGGACGTTTATTACTATTCAAACGCGAACCCCGCCGGGTCGATTGGCGCTGCGCCCTACGCGGGGGAGTTTGTCCCAGGTCAGTTCTCGCCAACTCCATTGGCGGGGGGCCAATTTGGCCCGTCGGTTGGCCAGATGCCAGCGTTCCCCGCGTCGACGTTCCCGGCCGCCGGCATCAGGCCGGTTCCGGATCCGATGTCGGCTAACTGGTCGCAGGCAGCCGCGCCTGCTGACGTCGCCTATCCGCCTGCCGCACCGCAGTTCGAACCGATGGAGCTTGCGACCGGCAAAGCGAGCCCTCCGCCGACCCGCACTTTGGGTTCACCGGCCTATCCAGGAATCGGCAGCTTGCGCACGATCGTCAGCCAGGAATTGGCGCCAGTCGCCCAGCAGCCCGCACCTGCCGCACACTCCACGACGCTCAGCATCCATCCAGCAACTGCTGACGGCCCGTCCGGCGCAATTGCGCCCGCGAACTCTGCAATCCCCGGGTCGCCGAAGGGTGCTCAAGGAACGGTTCCCACAACGCCGCCGACACCTTCGGCTCAAAGCCCGGCGGCGCCTCAATGGGAACTGCCCATCATCCGCGACTGACCGCCTGATGTTGAGTGACTTGCGGCGGTCGCCGGAGCGCATGACGAAGCCAATAGCGCGCCTGGCCGAAACACTCGGCGGGTTTCGCGAGGAGGCAGGCCCCCGCGTACAAAAAGGCGTGGCTCCAAGGGTCGCGATGGGTCTGCCTGCGGCCGGCTGCGATTCGCAACACGAGCAGCGGATAGACGAGTGTCGCAAGCAGTGCCCATGGGCTGATTGCGATCGTCGCAGCCACGATCGCAATGGGGATCGCGAAGCCGTAGATCCAACCGCTGAGCGACTCGCGGACAAAATGCCGCTCGGCAGAGCGCCCGTGCATTGCCGCGCCCTCCGCATACGCGTGACCGGCACGCACAGCACGCTTCCACCATTGGGAGAAATGCGTCATGTCGGCGTCGTGCGTCGCCATGTCATCGGGCAGACGCCGGATAGTCCAGCCTCGCTGCCGCAGACGCACGCAAAGCTCCGGCTCTTCCCCGGCGACGACGCGTGAGTTGAAGCCACCCGCCTCCCGCAAAGCGCAGACGCGAAAGAGAGCGATTCCCCCACAATTTTTGGTTTCACCCGCGGGAATGTTCCACTCCATGTCGCACAGACGGTTGTAGACCGAGCGCTCGGGGAATCGCTCGCGAAGGCGGCCGGCAACCGCGGCGACTCGCGCGTCCTCGAGCAAGGCCTGGCGACCGATTGCGGTGAACGCCTCAGCGACTTCGCAGTCGCCGTCGACGAAGAGCACGAACTCGAGTTCGCCGCGCAATTCCATCAGCCGATCGAGTCCCGCATTTCGCGCGCGGGCTGCCGAAAACGGAATCGACGAGTCGAGTTCGACGTTGTCGACACCGAGAGCAGACGCAACGGCCGGGCTGCCATCGGTTGACCCGGAATCGACATACACGATGGCAGCCGCTTTTCCCGTCACCGAGAGCAGGCAGCGCCGCAGCCGCTCCCCCTCGTTGCGACCGATGACGACGACTCCCACGCTTGAAAACTCGGAGCTGTCCGCGGCCGGTCGGACCGAGGCAGCCGTCGAATTGACGATCGTCGAAGGAGAGGGTGGCAGCACCATGCGAATCATGTTCCGTTTTCGCGGATTCTAACGAGTTGACGCCCAGCGTGAGACTCGGGCGGCGAGAAAGAGTTTCGCCGTTGCGATCCGCAAAGATTCCCAAAATTGCGACGGCCTCTGCGCTTGCGCCGCCGCCTGCTGTTAAAGCCTGCGGGATTTGCTGTCAGCGCCGGGCGGGCCGCAAATGACTTCCGGCGAGATACCCGTTTTCACTCAAGATTCCTAGATCGCGTGTCCTATGCTTGGCAGGATGGGGAGTCGCGGAAATCGTTTCGATTGGCCCCGATTTTCACGCACGCAATTCCTTTGCATTTGGGCATTGACGTGCTGAGAATGGAAGACGGTCTGCTCATGACGGCAGGCGGGATTGGGGCAGTGAGTCCGTCATAGCTGCGCAGCAGATTCTGGAGAATTCAAGCATGAGAAGCATCGGGGTTTTAACGCTGCTGACTTTGGCACTGACTGCGACGAGCAGTGCCCAAGCCAGCTACTACTGCGGGGCATGCAGCTACAGCTGTTGCCCGGCAGTTTGTTGCCAACCAAGCTGTTGTTACACCACCTGTAAGGTCGAGCGGCAGACCTGCTATCAAACGGTGTACGACACGGTCTGCGAGCCGCAGCAGTACACGGTGAATCGAACCGAGTACGAGACCGTGTTCGACCGCCATCAGGAGACGTGTTATCGCACGGCGCTGGAGACTCGATATCGCGACGAGCACTACACCGTCTGCAAGCCGATTTGCGAAACGAGCTGCCGCGAAGAGCGCTACACCGTCCAGCGGCCGGTGATCGAGACCTCGTACCGCGAGTGTCACTACACCGTCCAACGTCCAGTCTGGACGACCGAAGAGCGCGAATGCCGCCGGCTGGTTTATCGGCCTGTGGTCGAGACGCATGAGCAAACCGTTCAGCGCTGCGTTATGGATCGCGTCGTCGAGACGGTGAATACCGAGCGCTGCTGCACGGTGATGCGTCCGGTGACGGTCTACAACACGGTTCAACGCGATTGCGGCTGCTGGCAGACGGTGACCGATTATCATCCGGGTCCAGTCGTGCCGCAGTGCGTCTGCGATCCGTGCTGTGGATGGCGGACGTGCCTGGTGCAGTGCCCCGGCTTCACGACGTGCCGTCGCGTCTGGTGCCCGAAGATCGTCTGCGAACAAGTCCCCTGCACCACGTACCGCTGCGAAGTCGTGCGGCAGCAAGTTCCGATTCAAGTTTGCCGGATGGTGCCGCGAACGATTTGCGAGAAGATTCCGTACCAGGTTTGCCGCACCGTTTGCCAGGAAGTCGTCGAGAAGTACCCGGTCCAGCGTTGCAGCTATGTTTGCGAGCAGATGACGCAGCGCGTGCCGGTGCAGACCTGCCGGCTCGTTTGCGAAGAGCATACGCGTCAGGTCCCGGTGACGACTTACCGCGTGGTCCAGGAGCCTCGCACTTGCCGCGTGGCCTACTGCGTGCCGATTCAGGTCCCGTACACGGTCGAACGCTGCATCCCGCGCTGCGTGTGCAAGACTGTCCCGGTGACCTGCACGCGACTGGTGGCCCGCTGTGTGCCGCGACAGGTTGCCTACGAAGTCTGCCGCATGGTCCCGGTGACCGTCTGTGCTCAGGCCGAGTGCACGTCGTGCGGCGGATGTGCGACTTGCGGTGGCACGGCCCCGGCTGGACCGCCTAAGCCGCAGGCCGAAGCCGTTCCGCAACCGCACGAAACCGGCAAACCTCCGCTGGAGGTGATTCCGCCGGCCAAACCGCCGGTGCCGCAAGAGCCCGCCGTGAAGCCGGAAGGAGCGCCCCAGACTCAGCCGTCGCCGGCTGGTCCAAAGGCCTGATCCGTTCGACGCTCTGATTGAAATTGAAAATGACGCGCCCGGAGATTCCGGGCGCGTTTTTTCGTTGGCAGACACTGATTTCCGCCCTGGCTCCAGGATTTGTTATTATTCCTCCGCATTGTCGACCCTCACCAGCTTTGCCCAAAAACGGGGACAGACCCCTGACCCGTTGCGGCTGGAGCGCTGGTTTGCTTCCGGTAGGGGGTCAGTCCCCGTTTTTGGGCAAAGCTACCCGCACCAAACAGCGAAGACATTCGAAACTAACGAGGACCCGATGGGAGCGAACCATTCCGGCGAGCGACGGAAGCGTCGCATGAAGCGCAGCCGACGAAACCTGGTCACTCAGGAAAAGGCCGCTCAGGCCGCGTCCGGCAAATCTCGCAGAAAGAAAGCCTGACGCACGCGCCGGCAGATTCCCGCGCGGATCAGTCGTTACTCTATTTGGTAGGCTGCTCGACGCGCGAGATGAGCTCGCGCCGCAGAACCTTGCCCAAAGTGTTGCGCGGGATTTCGTCGACAAACAGCCACGTTCGAGGCTGTTGGTAGAACACGAGCCGCTCGCTGCACCACGCGCGTAACCGCGCCTCGTCGAGCTTCGAATCGCTCCGGACGACGGCCGCGGCCACCCGCTCGCCGCGCTCCGGGTCGGGCACGCCGAACGCCGCGCACTCCCTCACCCCCGGACACTCGCCGAGCACGCGCTCGACGACTTGGGGATAGACGTTGTAGCCGTTTGTGATAATCAGGTCTTTCTTGCGGCCGACGAGCGTCAAAAACCCTCGCTCATCCAACGTGCCGAGATCGTCCGTGTCGAACCAGCCGTCGGAAAAGGCGGCCCGCGTCGCATCGGGCTTTCGCCAGTATTCGCGTAACACATTGGGGCTGCGGATCAGAACGCTGCCGACTTCGCCGGGCGCAACGTCGGCGCCATCGCCTCGAACGACTTTGCGTTCCATCTCCGCGAGCGGCAGGCCGACGGATCCACTCGGCCACGGCCCAGCGAGCGGCAAACTTGTAATCACGTAAGACTCCGTCATTCCGTAGCGGTTGATGACGGGATGCCGCAGAATCCCCTCGAGCTCAGGCAGCACCTCAGCGCGAATCGGCGCCGAGCCGCACGTGAAGAGCCGCGCTCGGCTCCAGGTTGCCGCCGCCTTGCGAAAGTCCGCCGACTCGAGCAGACGGTAATAGATCGCCGGCACCGCCATGAACACGGTTGATTCTGCGATCGCCGCCAAGGCCGCCTCGACCTCGAATGAGTCTTCGATGCGGAGACAGCCGCCCGACAGCCATGTGAGATGCGTGGCGAACTCCAGACCGTGGATGTGAAACAGCGGCAAGACATTCAGCACGACGTCGTCGGCTGTCATCTGCCAGCAGGCTTTGAGCGCGCGCAGGCTGCCCGCGGAACCGGCGTGCGTGTGGACGACTCCCTTCGGCCAACCGGTCGTGCCTGAGCTATACATGATCATCCGAAGGTCGTCCGCAGCGACGTTCGGCTCACGGAAGACGTCGGCTGCCGAGTCGTCGGCGTCGGACTGCACGATGGGGGGGCGAGGCAGCTCGGGGGCGAGGGACTCCACGAGAGGCAATTCGGCGGCCCCGGCGATGACCATTCGCGCTTCGCTGTCGGTGAGGAAGTACCGCATCTCTTCCCGCGTGTACCGGGGGTTGAGCGGCAGCGGGACGGCGCCAGCGTAGAGCACTCCCAGCTGCGCAAAGAGGTACGGCACCTTCTGCGAGCTGAAAAGTGCCACGCGGTCACCGGGCTCGACGCCGCGCCGCTGGATCCGCCCGGCCCAGCGTCGGGCCTCCGCGTCGAGTTCGCCGTACTTAAAGACACGGTTGGCGTGCGCCAGGGCCGGCCGCGACGCGTGGCTCTCGAAGACCGCACGCAGCTCGTGCAAGAGGTGAGGCACCCCGCGAGTTTATCCAAATTCCGAGCGCGAAACAGCCCGGCGAGCGGCGGGTGTAAGCCCGCCCGGTGCTTCGATTCTCGAGCAGGCCTTGAAGGAAAGTTGCCGCTTCGCGGCCGGTCGAGAAGATTCAAAGAAAAGCACCGGCCGGCTTACACCGGCCGCTCGCCGGGTCGAAACGGCGCTGCTCGCTCAATTGAGGTCCATCGCGTTAAACTGACTCGCCCTTGGAGTTATTCGGTTGGATCCCTCGGACCACCCACGCAGCATCCTCGCGGTCGACCTGGGCAGCGGCGGCCCGAAGGTCGCTGTGGTCACCGAGCGCGGTGAGATTCTGTCGCACGCGCGGCGATCGGTCTCGACGCTTTTTGTCGACGACGGCGGCGCCGAGCAGAATCCGCACGAATGGTGGCGGGCCGTCGACCAGGCGGTCGCGACGGCACTGTCGCATCCCCAAGTCGATCGAAGCGGGATCGTCGCCGTCTCTTGCACGGGGCAGTGGTCCGTGATCGCGCCGATCGACGCGAGCGGTCAGCCGCTGATGAACGCCATCCACTGGATGGACTCGCGAGGCGCCCCGGACACGGCCGCACTGACGGACGGACTGATCAAAATCGACGGTTATGGGCTGCGGCGTCTCTTGCGATGGATTCAGATCACCGGTGCCGTGCCAACGCACTCGGGTGCCGATTCGCTGGCGCACATCCTGTATTTGAAGCGGGCCCACCCGGACATTTATGCTCGGACGCATCGGCTGCTCGAGCCGATGGACTATCTCAACCTGCGGCTCACCGGCCGGTTCTCGGCTTCGTACGCCACGATTTTTCCCTATCTGCTGACCGACAACCGCGACGTCACTCGCGTGCACTACCACGACGGGCTGCTGCGCTTGGCCGGCGTCGACCGCGCAAAGTTGCCCGACCTCGTGCCCGTCGACGATGTGCTGGGAACGCTCCTGCCGGAGATCGCCGCCGCGTGGCAGTTGCCGCCCACAACGCGGGTCGTCTGCGGCACGACGGACAATCAAACGGCCGCCCTGGGGGCTGGCTCGATCGACGACGCCGTCGGATACATTTCGGTCGGCACGACCTCGTGGCTCAGCTGTCACATTCCGTTCAAGAAGGCCAACCTGCTGCGGGCCATCGCCACGATGCCCTCGGCCATACCGGGACGCAATATTGTAGTGGCGGAACAAGGAGCGGCCGGCCGGTGCCTGGAGGCGGTCGTCGAGCGACTGCTGTGCGCGGATCGCAACTGGTCTGACGAGAGCGAGCGCGGCAACGTCTATACGAGGCTTTTCCAGGAAGCCGCCGCAGTTCCCGCCGGGTGCGATGGGCTCTTGTTCTTGCCGTGGCTCAATGGATCGGGTCCGCCAGCTGCCGACGGACATGTGCGCGGCGGTTTTATTAATCAAACGCTGCGCACCGGGCGGGCGGAGGCCGTGCGAGCTGTGATGGAGGGCATTGCCTTCAACCTGGGCTGGTTATTGCCGCACGTTGAGAACTTTGTCGGCAGACGATTTGACTCGCTGCGCCTGGTGGGCGGAGCGGCGGAGTCCGACCTCTGGTGTCAGATCTTCGCCGATATTCTGGATCGCCCGATTCAGCGCATCGCTTCGCCCCGCCTGGCCACGGTTCGCGGGGCTGCGTTACACGCGCTCATGTCGCTCGGAATTCGCCGCCGGGACGAGATCTCGTCCCTGGTTCCGATTTCCGGCGTTTTCGAGCCCGATCCGCGAAATCGAAAAACGTACCGGGAGCTTTCGTCGGCGTTTGTGAAATGTTACAAGCGCACCCGAGGCTTGTTCGCACTGTTAAACAAAGGCGCCGAGAAAGCACAGAATTAAGCACCCGGAGGCTTACGCCTCCGGCTCGCCGGGAAACACACGCAAGGAACATTTATGGCAACTGTCGCCCCGTCGATCGATTTGGCCGCTTCGCTCGATCAGATGATGCATCCGTACCGGGGCGCGCTTCCCGCGTTTCCGCGCTTGCCCGCCACGGGGCTCAAGCGGCAGGACGTGCTCGGCACGATGGAAAACCTGCAACAGCGCGAGGCGGCACGCTGGGCGGACGGCCACGCGTCGGGCGCGGTGTACAACGGCGATCCGGCGCACATCGATTTCGTCAGCCGCGTTTATGCCCTGCATTCACAGGTCAATCCGCTGCACCCCGATCTGTTTCCCAGCGCGGCCAAGTTCGAGGCCGAAATCGTGTCGATGACGGCCCATATGCTCAACGGCGACAAGGCCGGCGCGCCTGTCGGCAGCGAAGAGGGCGTCTGCGGCTCGGTCACGTCGGGCGGATCCGAAAGTATCTTGCTGGCGATGAAGACTTATCGCGACTGGGCCCGCGCGACAAAAGGAACCACCGAACCCGAGTTGGTCGTGCCAGTCTCCGGGCACGCGGCCTTCCACAAGGCATCTCAATACTTCGGATTGAAGCTGCGGGTGGTTCCGCTTGATGACGATTTCTGCGTCGATCTCGCCGCGCTCGAAGCGGCAATCACCAAAAACACGATCGCGATCGTCGGCTCGGCCTGCAATTTCCCCTACGGCACGATCGACCCGATCGAAAGCCTAGCTGCCATCGCCAAGGAGCGTGGGATCGGCTTGCACGTCGACGGTTGCCTGGGGGGCTTCTTCCTGCCCTGGGCCGAGCGGCTCGGTGAGCCCGTGCCGCCCTTCGATTTCCGGCTCTCAGGTGTGACATCGATGTCGTGCGACACGCACAAATACGGCTACGCGCCCAAGGGGACTTCGGTCGTGCTCTACCGCGGGGCGGCGCTGCGACGCTTTCAATACTTCACGACGTCAGACTGGCCCGGCGGGCTCTATTACTCGCCGACCTTTTCCGGCAGCCGTCCAGGAGGATTGAGCGCTGCCTGCTGGGCGGCACTGGTTTCGTTCGGAGAGCAAGGCTACCTCGAAGCGACCCGCCGCATCCTGGAAGCGGTTGCCATCATGAAGCAGGGTGTGATGGAAATCCCCGAGCTGCGACTGATGGGCCGGACGATCGGCGTGTTCGCCTTCATGTCGACGAGCGACAGCCTCAACGTCTACCAGGTGCTCGACTGCATGTCGGCAAAAGGCTGGAGTCTCACCGGACTGCAACGCCCGGCAGGCATCCATCTGAGCCCCACGCTGCGGCACGCTCAGCCGGGCGTCGCGGAGCGCTTCGTCTCGGATTTGAAAGAAGCGGTGGCATTCGTCCGCGCAAATCCCGACTTCATGGGAGGCATGGCGCCGATTTACGGCCTGGCCGCGACGGTCCCCGATCGCTCCTTGGTGCACGGCATGCTGCAGCAGGTGATGGACGTCTACTATCGCGTCTGATCCATCGACGCAGATCAAACATCCGGAATGAAAACGGTGCGATCGTAGTCGCCGCGCTTTTGGCGGCGCGAGCGGACCTTGGAGTCGGCGACGCGGACTCTGATGGCGCAGAAGCCCCGTTTATGAGCGGGGAAGGTCTGGGTCCAGATGCCGTATTGCGAGTTGGAAGTGGCCGCTTTACAGAAATTAATCGGGGCGGGCTGCGACATCCCCCCGGCTTTCGTCAACAGGACTTCCAGGTTTTCCGAACGATTTGGCCCGCCCCAGGTGATTCCGACCACGCGATAGAGGATTTTTCCGCCGACTCGCCACTGCTCGACTCGCACGGGGACCGCCGCCTGGTCGATCGTTGCGGGGCGATAGTCGCGCGCGAGGTCAGGTCCAAGCGGATGGTAAAACCTTCGGTCTTCGCGCAGCGGCTTTTGGTTCGTGCGATTGCTGAACTCCAACATCTGCCAGGTCGCCTTCTGATTGTTGTCGACGAACTTAATTTCGTTGACCCATTTCACCTCGCTGCAGCCGTACCAGTTTGGAATGATCAAACGCACTGGCGCGCCATGGTCCTTCGGCAGCGGCGCCCCGTTCATTTGCGTCGCCAGGAAAGCTCCGGTGTTGACCAGTTGTTCGATCGGAAAAATCCAGCTGCATGTCGGATAAGAATGAGTTCTGTAAGGCGGACCGTGATCGGGCAAGTTGGAATCGTCATCGAAGCCGTTGATATAAATCGCCTTCGCCTTGTCCGTCGGATGGGCAAGCTGGATGATCTTTTGGATCGGAATGCCGGCCCACTCTGCGACGCTCAATAGCCCAAACTTGAGCTGGGCACCATTGCCCGAGCATTCCAACAGAACGGGGCCCTTCGGCTCGACAAAATCCTCGAGCGATTTGAGCGGCACGTCCTTCGGCTCTTTCACCTCGCCGTGGATTTTTATCTTCCACTCCTTGGGCGGCTTGAGCAGATCGGGATTTTCTGTGCGGATGAAGAACTGATCGTTGGGCGTCAGCCGCCCCTGGGGCGTGAGCAGAGTCGCCAGATCGAGGCAGAGCCGCGCATCGTGGCCCCCATGTGAATTCTGGCCGAACTTGCCGCGGAACTCCGACTCCTCTTGAGAGTGGAAGGGGAGGTAACCGAGAAACTCCCCGCCGGCACATGGCTCGCGAAAATCAGTGTCGAGCAGCATACCCGACGACGTGAGCGCCAGCGGCTCGCCGTGGATAACGCCTTTTCCCGAGTACTCGCCCGTTTCCAGGAGCGATTGCCCGTAACGGTTCCAGGCGTAGGCCGCCGCCCCGATTCCCCCGGCCGTCAGAGTCCCGGCGATCAGAAAACTGCGACGGGTCATTCCGCGGTTGGCTGCGGCGGCCAGTTCGATGCCCGATTTGTTCGGTGCGGGGCGACGCATTTGCAATTGAGTACGAGCGAGTGTGGTGCCGGCTCGCGCGCTGCACGTTCTGCCGCGCCCAAGTAACCGACACTCAGTGAACGGTCAGGCCGGAAGCCGCGACGGGCAACAGGAACCCGTCCGCGTCGAACTCCATCTCGAATGGACCTTCAAGGACTTCCAAGTCGCTGCGGCGCGAGACTTCCGGCAGATACGCCTCGCTAACCAGTACTTCGGAAAGGTGCAGAGTGTTGGAGATTTGTACCACGCGGGCATTTTCGGGCTCGTCAAACCCGACGGTCGGCAGGGCCGCCTCGAGCACCTCCCGATCGGTCTCGAAGGTCACGGGAACGGCGGCGGCCGTTGGGTGCCCCCCCGTGAGTGCGTTGATCGTCGTGACGCGAATGTCCATTTGCTCGACCGTGCGGCGATTCGTGAACTCGGCCAGCCCAATCCCGCAGGCGTTCCCGTGCGTTTCTTCGGTCAGACCGCGGATAAAGATCCGCTTGCAGCGGACGTCGTCGCGTCCCTCGTCCGGATTGCCGACGAATTTGCGGCCGATCACGTTCGTGTCCATTCCCGACCCGCTGATGTTCTTGCCGATCTCGTCGACGATCAACAAGCCGATTTCCTGAAAGGGGAGCCGGGGCATCCATTTTTTGGCAAGCACAAGCAGCTCGCGCTCGCGATCGTAAAATCTCTCGGGCGGGACCGCTTCGATCAGAGCCGTCTGGTCGTAGGCGTTCTCGACGATCGCCACGCCGCACAGGACCTTGCACTTCTCGAGCACGACGGCGGCGACCGCCTGAATGATTTCATGGAAGCTGTAATCGATGATCGCGCGGTGATAGATCTTGGCCCCCTCGTGCTTGCCCAGGCCGATGAGCATCATCTTGTGCAAGCCCGATTCGATCTCGCCCACGAAACCGGTGTGCGGTTTCACGCGCCCGGCCACGATGACGTGGTCGCATTCGTAAGCATTGCGATCGAAATGAACGGGGATGTTTTGGGGCGTACGGTCGACGATGACCGTTTGCATCGACGAGCGAATTTCGGCCCCGGTGAATTCCTCTGTCACGCCATACGATTCGATGATCTCGCGCTGCCCCTCGGCGGTGCCGCCCCCGTGGCTGCCCATCGCGGGAATGATCACCGGCCTGGCGCCGAGCGAGCGCACGTGGTCACAGATCGCCTTAGTGATCTCGGCGATGTTGGCGATTCCGCGGCTGCCGACGGTAATCGCGACCGATTGCCCGGCCCGGACCTTCTGCCCCAGGTTGAGGCGGCGAAGCTGGTTCTGTGTCTCAGCCGCGACGTTCGCTACGCGCTGGGCGTCGAACTTCTGGCGAATCCGGACCATTCTTGGGAAGCGCATCGCAGGCTCCAAAACGACGACAGGCCGATCCCGCGGCCCTCTTGTTCCAGTCTAAGTCTCGGGCGGAACAAGCGAAAGAGGATTGGAAGCCGCCGGCTTGAATCATCGGTCTTCGAGTCCGGCCGCAACGAGTCAATCCCGCGATTTGTGCTCGACCGCCTGCCGAAACTCGCCCCAATTGGTCAAGCTGAACCCCATTCGCGTGAGCTCGGCCTTGGTGGCTGGGTCGGTGACGAACCGGCGGTCGCTGTCGCGGAGTCTGGCCGAGTCGGTGATCGCCTCGAGCTCGGCATTGTCGATGCCGCAATGCACGATCACCTCGTTCACGCCGGGGGGCAGCGACTCAAAGGCCTTGAGGTAGTTTCTGGCGCGAGCGGCGTGCTCTCCCTTGTTGTAGAGCATGAGGAGTGACGACAGCACGGGGAGATGGCGGCTGTCGAGCGCGTCGAGCAGTTGGCGATCGCGGCCACGGAGAGCCGGGTAGCGGGCCTGCATTGCCGGCAACGTTGCCTGGCGGGTGAACATCACTGGCAGGTTGTACGCGATCCCCAAGTTGACGTAGAGCTCCAGCAGATCGGGCCGATCCAAGAGCGTCCCCATGTGCGTGTCGAGATGCGAGAGACGCACGCCAAACGCCTTCGCGCGATCGATCTGGGCGCGTAATTCGGTCTCGGCCTCGCTGAGTTTGGCGTTGGCGACCACGGGCGGATTGTCGCGATACAGGTAACCCTGCTTGTCGAGCAGGCTCGGGACTTTATCGCGCGGAGCCACCGGTCCCCAGCGATAATTCTTCCATTCGCACGTCAGCGTCAGATGCACGCCGTAATCGCGCTCGGGGTGCTTGCGCGCGTATTCGGCGAACTCGGGGAACCAGGCACAGGGGACGAGGATGCTGGTCGAGGTGACGATCCCGTGTTCCAGCCCTTCAATCGTCGCCAGATTCACCGAATGCGACATGCCGGCATCGTCCGCGTGCACGATCAGCGAGCGCGAGGACCTGGCCGGAGCAGAGTCGCCGGCGGGAGCGGGCGCTCTCAATCCGAGCGCGAGCAATCCGACCAGAGAGACGGAAATCGGTCGAGACATCATGCGGTGACTCCAGCGGCGCGCCGGCGTAGGACCGGGCGAGATCACGGCAAACGGACCTCGGAGCGCGCTCTGATTGCTTCGAGCATTTTCTTCAGTTTGGGAGAGCGCGTGGCTCCGTTGCGCAGCAGTCGGATCAGGTGCCGATACATCTTCAAAGTGGGATTCATCCCCCCCGACTCCAACAGCTTGACGGCCTGCCGGTCCGCAAGCTCGATTCGCTTTGCCAGCTCGGCCTCGCTCATCTTGAGCGTTTTGCGGAGGATTTTGATCTCTTCCGCCGTCATTTTGAGAACGGGCATCTCGTGGCTCCTTAATCCCTTTCCCGACTCCGAGCGAACCTCGTCGTGAGGCGTCTCAGAGGACTCCTGGCACGGCTCTCAAGAAGTCACAATATCCGCCTCGCCTCGCAGTAAGTCAAATCAGTTTTCCGATTTGCGCCCGTGACACAAATATGACAATCCAGTGACCGTGCGCTGACGCCCCTTTTCTATCCTCCCGTTAAAGTTTCACGCAGAAACCACGCCCATCCGGCCGATACTCGCCGAAGCACCCGGAGACCACGATGGCCAGCGCAGTAATCGCTCCTCACAAGCGTCGTCGCTCGAAGAAGCGACGGCCGAAGAATCAGCACCACGTCGAGCGGACCGTCGCTCCGCAGGAAGTTTACGACTGGTTCAATCCCAATCAACTCCGCTGGAAGAACATCGACTGGCCCGTTCTGCTGTGGATGGTCGGGATTCACGCGGGCTGCCTGGCAGCTCCCTTCTTCTTCACGTGGAAGGCCCTCGTCGTCGCGCTCGTCGCCCACTGGCTGACTGCCAGCGTCGGCATCTGTCTAGGCTATCATCGATACTTGTCGCACAAGTCTCTGAAGCTGACGCGACCCGCCGAGTTCCTTGTGCTCTTCTGTTCGGTCGCTTCCGGACAGGGATCCCCCTTGATGTGGGCGGCCACGCATCGTCTGCATCATCAGCGCTCCGATCAGGAAGGCGATCCGCATTCGCCGCTGGAAGGAACGTGGTGGTCGCACATCCTCTGGCTGTTCGTCCGGCACACGAGCGAGCAGCGCGCCGTGCTCTACAAGCGATACGCTCCCGACCTGGTTGATCGGCCGTTGATGCAGTTCTACGAGCGGTACTACGGCTTGTGCCTGGTCGGTATCGGCGTGGCCCTTTATCTGATCGCCGGCGTGCCGGGAGTGTTGTGGGGCCTGTGCGTGCGAATGGCGTGGGCCTACCACTGCACCTGGTTCGTCAATTCGGCCACGCACCTGTGGGGCTACCGCAACTACGAGACGCGCGACGAATCACGGAACCTGTGGTGGGTCGCGCT
>DASPSM010000512.1:0-21402 GCA_035623955.1 Planctomycetaceae bacterium | reverse complement strand
CCCTTGTCGAGCAACATTTTCTCGAGCTGCACATCATGGTTCTCGCGAGCGGCTGCAAGTGGCGTGTGTTCGGGATTACTCGAGGCCGCGTTCACGTTCGCGCCGCGATCGAGCAGCAGCTTTGCAATACAGTTTCGCTGGTAATCCGCGGCGACGATGAGTGCCGTTTCGCCCTTCTCGAAGACCGGCCCTTCCTCGGTGCGAATGTCGACATCGCAACCCGCATCCAGCAGTTGTTTGACAATGCTTCGATAGTCATGTGCCGCCGCGACCAGCAAGGCTGGGCACCCATCGAAACTTTTCGAGTTCGCCAGCGCGCGATTTTGTTTCAGCAGCCGGGCCACTTCGACTTCGTCGCCAATTGACGCCGCCGTGAACACGTCGAGGCGCGCGCCGTGTTGGCGTAAAACATTGATTTCCCTCATGATCGACGCATTGAACTCCAATACGTCCTCGTCGCCACTGGGATCGATAAACATCTGAAGGCTGCGAGCCGCCTTTTGCAGCGCTGTCGCACCGTTGTCAGAAAACTTCGGATCGGCGCCCGCTTTGAGCAGCGACTGGAGAACAGCCGTTTGGAAGTATGTTGGCCGGTCTAAGTCCGGCTCGGCAACTTTCAGCAGACATCGGTTCAACAACCGGGAACGTGTCGCGAGATCTCCCGCCTGAAACTTGGGATGCTGAACGATTGCCGCGACATTGGCGGCCCAGCTGGAAGACGCAGCGAGGTCCAGCGCTGTCGGGTCGGCCGGTAGGCTATTGTCTTCCACGTTGGATTTCGCAATAGCAAAGACGTCGAGGCCCTTGTCGATCAGCAGTTGGATTGTGCCGGGCGCCCCGTACTCGGCCGCGTAGTGCAATGCGGTGGGATTGTCGCAATGTATCGGCCAGAGATGGGCGTCCCACCCCTCCTGCTCCTGATACCGCCGCTTGAAGTTCGCGCCGTGTTCGATGAGCAGCTGAACGACCTCTGGGTGCGCGACGGCATTCGCCATCACCGGGTATCCCCCGCCGCCGGCAAAATCGTCGACGTCGAAGCGATATTGCTCGATCAACAATCGGCAGATTTCGACGCTTCCAACCGACGCGGCCAGCCTGAGCGGGTTTTTCCAATGGCTTCCGACGGCCGGCCGCGGCGATTGTTTCATCAGCGTTTTGGCCCGATCCACGTCATTCATGTGGATTGCCGCGAACAGGTCGTACTCCGCGCCGGCCTTGACGTACAAGTCCACCAGCGCTCGGCACTCGCGCCGCTCTGTGTCGGAGCGGACCCCCCGGACCCCCCACCCGCTTGCCGCATCGTGGAGCATGGCCTGCAGGATGATGCGGCCGTCTTTCCCGCGGATCAGTTCCGGTTTTTTCTGAAGAATCAGCTCAACAATCTCCGGGTCATGCGAGATCGCCGGCCTCGCGGCGGCAAGCTCCAGCGGAGTCCGCTGGTCTTTGTCGGCTGCATTGACGTCGGCTCCGTGTTCCAACAGCCATTTGACGACGTCCTTGGCTGTTGCAGAGATTGCGGTGTTGAGCAGAGTCCCGTACTTGTCATCGCGCTTTGAAACCCAGGATGGATCGGCTTTGAGGATGCGAAACGCTTTCTCTACGAAACCGCAGGACAAGTAATAATGCGGTGAGCGCTGTCCCTTGACGATCCGCGCCTCGACGCTGCCGCTACGAGTCGCGCCGGTCCAATAGTCAGACTCCGATCGATTTGCCGCGGACTCGAATCGCGCAACGATCGAAAACCGAAGACCGTTTGCGTTCTGCGGTAGGCCGGTCCAGCCCTGCTCGCTCTCCTGACCATCGCCCAGCAGGACGTCATAGTCTTCCGTGTGGTGGGGACGGATTTGAAGGGTCTCTGTCCACCAGATTCGCTTTCTTCGTGTTCCCTGCGGGTTTGCGTCGTTGAGCGGAGTTCTGCGAATGACGTACTTCTGACCGGAATCCAAAACGGTCAGCTCGAACGACAACTGGCACCAGCCGCGCTTTGAGTCGAGATCCCAGAGTTTGATGGGCCGGTCGGTTGTGTTGGTGAGCGAGACCCAAAAGACATCCTCGAAACTCAACGCGTCGCGGCCTTCTTTTTCGCTGCCGAAATTGAGTTTGATCGCAAGCCGCTTGTCGGCGCTGGTCGGTGCGGTTCGCGGGCCCGCGGAGGCACAAGGGTCCGGTGTCTTCGAGATCGACGTCGTCGTGGACCCATTCACCGCCGGCTGCGACGCGCGGCTTTGGGCGATCAGTCGATCACCGGGACGCGTCGCGATGAGCACAAAGAGGAGCACAATCCGTCCGACTGGCATGAAGCGGCACATTGCATCGCCCCTCAGTCGGCACGCAGGTTACTATTATAGGTCTCGCCGCTTCGGGGTGGCGCCAGCGCACTGCCGCTTTTTCGGTGCCCGCGGCAGGCGATGAAAGCGTCCTCTGATCTGTGGAACCATGATGTCTCTGTGTTCGGGAACGTCTGCTAACGACGAAGATGCGCTCACCCGCCGACGCTGGCTTTGCGTGAGCGCAGGCCTGTCGGCCGCGGCCGTCACGACCGACCGTGCTGTTCTCGCAGCCGACACGCCTCCCGTCGCAGCTCCGACGGATGACGACGCGAAGGGCTTCCGGTATTGCCTCAACACGGCCACGATTCGCGGGCAGAAATTGCCGCTCAAAAAGCAGATCGAGGTTGCCGCCGACGCCGGCTATCACGGCATTGAGCCGTGGGTCGGCGACGTGAAAGAGCACGTCGAGAAGGGGCAACCGCTGGAGGATCTGGCGAAGCAGATTCGCGACCGCGGGCTGGCCGTCCCCGGCACGATCGCCTTTTTTCCCTGGATCGTGAACGACCCATCGCAACGCGCGCGTGGGCTCGAGCAGGCCAAGCGCGAAATGGATCTGGCCCGGCGCATCGGCGCCACGCGAATCGCGGCTCCCCCCGCGGGTGCTCGCGACAGCGATCGGATCAGCCTGCAGGCGGCTGCCGAGCGGTACCGCAGTTTGCTCGATTTGGGCGTTTCGATGGGGATCGTTCCGCATCTGGAGCTGTGGGGCTTCTCGAAAGTCTTTTCGCGATTGGGCGAAGCCGTGCTGATCGCGATGGAGAGCGACCACCCGCAAGCCACCCTGCTCTTGGACGTCTTTCATCTCTACAAGGGGGGCACGGATTTCCAGGAGCTGCGTTTCGTGAGCGGGCGCGTGCTCCACGTGCTGCACATGAACGACTATCCGGCCCAGCCCCCGCGGGCGCAGATCGACGACGCGGCCCGGGTCTTCCCCGGGGACGGCGTCGCGCCCCTTTCGCTGGTGCTTCGCACGCTCCATGAAGGAGGCTTCGACGGCTTTCTCTCGCTGGAGGTTTTCAACCGCGATTACTGGCGGCAGGATCCCCATCTTGTTGCTCGAACGGGGATCCAAAAGATGCGCGCCGCTGTACAGTCTGCCCTCGCTGTCAGCTCGCGCAATTCTTGACGACATACGGCGCGCCCATTAGCCTAGTGTTGCGAATAGCCGGCAATCGCAATTGAGGAGGAATGGGATTTGCGATGTAGCGACGACGCTGCGACGCTCTTCGCAACCCATGGCTTGTGCGATGAGCGCAGGCTGTTCGTCACAACAGAACCGGTTTAAGAGCCGACAGGACGTTTTCGACACCGGAAGCTTTCCTGCCATTCGACGGTCGTCTGCGGGTCGTCGAACCCGCTTTCGTCCCAAAGACGTCGTGATCCAGGTATCCACTTGCGGTGCCGGGCACGACGGGGATGGTTGCCGTTCGCCCAGCGGCCGTGGCGCGGGCGGATATTTCGCAACGTGTCTGGCGGCGCCCAGTCCCAGCGAGTCCGTTTCCTCGTAAATCCAGCGGGTGATCATGTTCGAGCGTCTGGGCCAGTTCGTCTCGCGCCAGTGGGTGCCGCTGCTTGTCGGATGGATCTTGGCGCTAGTGGTCCTTTGGATCATCGCGCCCCCTTTGAAGAGCGTCATCGAAGACGGCGACTTCAAGTTCCTTCCCAAGGACATGCCGAGCGTCCAGGCGGAGAGACTGTTCAAGAATGCCTTCGAGAACGACCTGCTCAAAAGCAGCATTGTGATTGTCGCCCAGCGTGAGAATTCGCCCGATGGGCTGACCGATGAGGATAAGTCGTATATCGAGGATAAACTTGTGCCTCGGCTGGCGCAGCTGGCCGGCCTTCCGGAGTCGGGGAAACCAGCCGATGCCGACGCTACGGGGGCCGACAAGGTCGCGAAAACGGACAGCGAAAAGAAATCCGCCGACTCGGCGGGCGACGGCGCGACAGACAAAGCCAACCCGAAAGCCAGCGACACAAATTCCTCCCAATCGAGTCATTTTGCCGACATCACCAACTCCGAAGGAATCGTCGCGGCCATCCGCACGTTTTCCGACAGGGATGTTGGCCCGCTGCTGACCAGCGAGGACCAAAAGGCGACGCTGGTGATGATGGATATGACGACGGAGTTCACCGAACGCAAGAACGATCCGCTCATCAACAAGATCGAAGAGCTGGTCGGGCGGCCGGGAAAACCGGGTGAGTTGCAGCTCGAAAAAGGGTTTCCGCGCGGGCTCGATCTGTCGCTGAGCGGCCTGGCGACGGTCGGACGCGACATGCGGCACGCCGCCCAGAAAAGCGCCGACGCGACAAAGATCGCGACCGTCTGCCTGGTGATCGTCCTCTTGTTCGCGATTTACCGGGCGCCAATTCTGGCCGTCATTCCGCTCATTACAGTCTTCGTCTCGGTCGAAATAGCGCTGCACCTCCTGTGCATCCTCGCGAAGTGGCACTATGTCACGCTCTTCGGCGGGATCGAGGTGTACGTGACGGTCGTCTTGTATGGCGCGGGGATCGACTACTGCATGTTCTTGATGGCCCGCTACAAGGAGGAGCTCGACAACGGCGCCACGTTCGAGGAGGCCATCGCCACTTCCGTGAGCAAGGTCGGTCACGCGCTGGCAGCCAGTGCCGGCACCGTGATGCTCGGCATCGGCATGATGGTCTTCTGCCGCTTCGGAAAGTTTCAGGATGCCGGCATCGCGATGTCCTCCAGCCTGGTCTTTGTGCTGGCCGCCGCGCTGACGATGACCCCCGCCTTGCTGATGCTCGTCGGCCGCTGGGCATTCTGGCCCCGCGTGCAGACCGAGCGGCTCTCCGCGGCGCAGGGCTGGGTGTCGCCGACAAGCCTGGTCTCGCGACTGCTGGAGAGGGAATGGTTCGGCAACTTTTGGGGCAAGATCGGCGACGCGCTGCTTTTGCGGCCGGGAACAATCTTTGTCGTGGCCGTGCTATTAATGACGCCGTTCGCCGTGATTGCCTGGCTGTATCAGGACAAACTCAGCTACGGCCTGCTCTCCGAGCTGCCGAAAAACGACCCCTGCGTGGTCGGAGCGGCGGCCGTCCAGGCGCACTTTCCGCCCGGAATTACCGGGCCAGTGACGATCCTTGTGGCCAACCGCGACGCCGACTTCCGAACCGACGCGGAAGAGAACGACAAGAAGCCCGGCTGGCAGCAAATCCAGACCTTTTCCGACACGCTCATGGAGGACAAGCAAAAACTGGGAATCGACGACGTCCGTTCGATTGCCAATCCTCTGGGCACGTCCGACCGCGTTCAACTCGATCGCATCCGGCGGCGAGCGCTCATCAAGCGCGCTCAATCGAGATACGTCAGCGACAAAGATGGTTACACCGGACAAGTGACCCGCGTCGACGTCGTGCTCGCTTGGGATCCGTTTTCGCCGCAGAGCATGTCGGGCTTCGACCACTTGCGGGCCGCGTTGGCCCCCGGCAGCAAGACCAGCGATCACCTCTTGCCCTCCCAACTCGACACCGACTCAACCAAGCTCGACTACCTGGGAGGCACGCCCAGCATCCGCGATCTGAAGACGGTCACCAACGGCGACCAGTGGCGGATCGACTTTTTGGTCCCGCTCGTCGTGTTCCTGGTGCTCGTTGCCTTGCTGCGAAAGATCGCGACCTCGGCCTATCTGATCATCACGGTGTTCTTTAGTTACCTGGTGACGTTGGGCATCACGTTCACCGTTTTCTACCTGATCGATCGCCACGGATTTAACGGCCTCGATTGGAAAGTGCCGATGTTCCTGTTCACGATCCTGGTGGCCGTGGGCGAGGACTACAACATCCTGCTGATGGCGCGGATCGAAGAGGAGCAACAGCTGCACGGGGCCGTTGACGGCATCATCGTCGGCCTGCGGAAAACGGGAGGCATCATCTCCAGTTGCGGCATCATCATGGCCGGCACCTTCAGCTCGCTGATGTTCGGCTCGCTTTGGGGCCTGGCCCAGCTCGGCTTTGCCTTGGCCTTCGGCGTGCTCTTGGACACATTCGTGGTCCGACCCATCCTCGTCCCGGCGTACCTGGTGTTGCTCAATCAGGGATTCTTCGGGGCGTTGGGCCGCTTTCTTGGGGCGAAGACGACAATCGCCGCCGACGAGCCGCGAACTGTGGCCGTCAAGCAGTAGCACACCGACCGACTGCTCGTTGCCTGCTTCCTGTTCAGATCGCGGTCGCCAGACCCTTGGGCCCTGATCTAACTGGGCGGGCCGGGCAGCACCAGCTCCGGTAGCGATGCGGATCGCGATTCAGGCCGCGGCAAGTTGTCTGCTCCTCGGAAGGTGAAGACGACCGAGAACTTGGTCAGGTCGGTGTAATTTCGGCTGGCCGCGTGAAACGTGCGCGCGTGGAAAAAGAGCACGTCCCCCGGCTCGAGCTCCGCCCAGACGGCCTTTTCGATCAGCTCCCGGTTCTCCGGCAGCTCCGGACGCAGAAAGAGTGCGTCTTCAAACCGGCCGCGATCCAGGTGCAAGCGGTGCGACCCAGGGATCAGTCGCAGGCAGCCGTTCTGGGTCGTCTCCGAGGTCAGCGCCAGCCACACGCTGACCAGTTCGGGCCGCTCAAACGCCCAGTAGCGAATGTCCTGGTGCCAGCCCGTGTCGCTGCTGTGCTTGGGCTCTTTAGTCATGATGCAATTGTGATGGGCCAGCGGCATCACGACCGAGGGGCCCAAAATCTGCTGCAGGCGGCCGACAAGCGCGGGGGACGAAACCCATTCGACGAAACAAAAGTCGCGGGAGAGAGCCTGCTTGAGGCGGCGAATCGTGTGCCCGCCAGCCGCATCGAGCGATGACGGCGCTCCCGGGTAATGCAGATCGGCCTCGTATTCGAGCGGCGGCACCTCGCGCTGCAGTCCGTCGCGGGTGACTTCGAGCATCCGGGCGCGTAACTTTTCACCCACCATCCGCCGCACGATGAGGTAGCCATCGTGTGCGAATTGCGCGACCTCGGCGGGCGAGAACGCGTCGCGTGACGATTGAGCGGATTCTTCGCGGTTGAGGTCGGTAGCGGCCATCAGAACCCGTCGCAGGAATTGAACCGTCGTCCCCAAGAACTGACCCGATGATCGAAATGCGACTGTCCTATCGTCGTTGACCAACAGCCGATCTGCAAGGTCCCAGTTTTCGCAATCGATTCGGTCCGCTGCGAAGGAAGATGACTCTTCGGTCTGAGTAAACCTTGCTGTTGCCAAAGGCCGCTCGACTCTTGCGCCGGCAGCGAGGACGCGGCAGTCAACAGTTTGGCCTTACGCGGAAAGGCTATGCGGAAATCCGAGGGCGCGGCCTCCGGCACGATTTCTCTGCGTTTTCTTTCGAACAGACGCAAATCGCGTCAAGCAAGTTCGCCCAGATCGCGCACGATTGCGTGCCACACGCGGACGATCCGCTCCCGAGACGCCTCTCTCACGACGAAAGGGGACCTGCCGTGCCGAACTATCCGTTGATTCGCTCCCTCCGCCCCGAAGAGCTTGCCGGCAACTACGAGCCGATGCACTGCGACTATCCGGTGGCCCTGATGACCCGCCGGACTTTCGCCCTGTCGGCCGACCGCATCCTGCAGTCACGGGGAATCGCGCCGTCATCTGTGGACGGCGGCCAATCGCTGCGGTGGTCGAGCCGGCCGCCGTGCTGAAGTGCGAATGTGCTGCTCAGGGCTCCATTAATCCGGGTCGCGTGCCGATATCCAGCGGCGGCGGCGCGGCGGGGACGGTCGCCTGCACGGTTTGCAGGTAAGCGATCAGGTCGGCCATCTCGCGTTTCGAGACTTTTTTCTCGAGCCCCTCGGGCATCAGCGATTTACCCGTGCTCGATAGCTCTTCGAGGTTGGCTCGCAAGAGCGTGTCGGTCGCCTCTTTCTCGCGCTTGAGCGTAATGCTTGTCGAAGTCTGGTCGGTGAGGATGCCCGTGTAGCTGCGGCCGTTGCGGTCCACGGCGACGTACTGCACAAATTGCGGCGGAATATAGAAGTTCGGATCGAGGATGTGCGTCAACAGGGCTTCGGGCTCGCGGGCGTTCGACGAGGCCGCGAGACTCGGCCCGATCGCATGCCCTACGCGGCCGATCTGGTGACAGATCGAGCATTCACGCTCGAACACTCTTTGTCCGGCCGCCGCGTCTCCCTTGAGCCGCAGACACGATTTGTAATCGGCGATGACGGCCGATCGGGGGCTGGCTGATTGCGAGCCGAGAACGGCCTTTGCGAGCTGACGGATAGCGGCATTCTTGTGCTCCAGCAGTCGTGTCCGCTGCAGCGGCTGAAGCAGGGCCGCTCCGGACGGCTCGGCCTGCAAGTGACGCAGATAGGCCAATGACCAGGGCTCTCGCGAAAGCAACGCCCGAACCACTTCCGACCGGACGTTCGGCGTATATTCGCGCCAGCGCTCCAGCAGCTCTTGGGCAATTTCGTCGCCGTCGTATTGCGACAGCGTTTCGACCGCTGTCGACTGAATCCATTCGGGATTCGCGGGTGACAGGAGCTGCCACAGCGTGGCGTCGGAGAAGTCTCTTTCAAAGCAGCCAATCAAACGGACAGCCGCCACTCGTTGGTGCTCCAGCAGTTGATTGTCTACCGCCGATTGCCGTGCCGCGTCGGCCAACCGGACGAGCATTTGATCTCCCAGCTCGGCCGAGGAGCGATCGAGCTTGAGTCGTCCGCCGACCTGTTTCAACCCCTCCGCGATCCCGAGGACGATCTCCGTCTGCAGTCCGCCATTCTTGGAGGGGAGGCCGGCGACCGCGTCAAGCAAGCGTGCGATCTCGGCTGTCTGATTTCGCACGCCGGAAACAGAGGCGAGCTGAGCCGCCATTTCTGCTCCGCTTGCCGAGCCGACGAAGCGGGGATCGCCCAACAGCCGGATCAGCAGCTCGTGCGAAGTGTGCGCAACCGAGCTGAGGACCGCAGTGCGAATCCAGCGATCTTCCGCATCACGTCGGGCGATGCGGGCCAGCACCTCGATCGCCTGCGCCGAGCCGGAGCCGTGCACTTCGCCGAGCGAGTAGGCGACCTGGTAACGCACGCACGGGTTCTTGTCATCGGCCAGGGCCAACACGCGCGCCAGCAGCGCCGGCTCGCCATCGAGGCGCGATTCCGCCAGCCGCACGCCGTGCTCGCGAACCGCGAAGTGCGAATCGCCGAGTGCGACGGTGAGATCGGCCGTGTCGAGCGAATCGAGCCCTTTGAGCGTCCAGAGCGCGTTCAGTCGCGCCTGCGACGTCGCGCCCGATCGCAGCATCTTTTTGAGTGGCTCGACGGCCGACTTGTCCTGCCGCTCGAATAACAGCCGCCCCGCCGTGTCGCGATGCCAGCCATTCGGATCGGCAAGCAATCCAACCAGTTGGGACGTGGTCTTCGAGCCCAGCCGTGGCGGTCCGGGATAACGGAATCCGTCGGGCGCGATGCGATACACCCGTCCCGAATCGCGACCCGCCTTGAGATCGATGAACTTGAGCACGTCGAACGGAATGTGAATCGACTCCAGGATCTCCCGGCTCATGTCGAGGCAGTAGAGCGTGCCGTCGGGCGCGTTGATGAAGTTCACCGGCCGAAACCAGTTGTCCGACGACCGCACGAACTCGGTCCCCGCGTCAGCCCGGCGCTCTTTGAAGGTCACGCCGTCGGGCGTGAGCAACATGCGGTGGACCAGGTTGTTCTGCGCATCGCCGGTAATGGCGTTGCCGTAGAAGCTGGCCGGATAGGCGTTGCCGCGATAGATCGTGACTCCCGCGCCGGCGTCGATGACGTGATGGCTGACCCCCGCGCCCAACGGGTTCCGCGTCGAGAGGGCGATCCGCCGGCTCGAACGGATGTGCCGCCAGCGTTCGACCGGGCTGATGCGAAAGATGGGGACGCTGCCGCCGCCGATGTTGTAGACCCCCGAAGTGGCCGGTAGGTAGGGATTGCGCTCCAGGTAGTGCATGTCGAGAACCGCCTGCAAAATCGGCTCGGACTCGTCGCACAAGAAACGATTGCCCCAATCGTCGAACGAATTGCCGAATTGCACGGTGCCGACGATCGGCTCGAATTCCTCGGTCACCGGATCGAAGCGAAAGTCGTGTCGATTGACCGAGATCGGCTTTTCGTCGGGTCGATCGCCATGGCGGATCATGCCTCCGTTGCCCGCCGTCGAACCGTAGATTTTGTGATCGAGTCCCCACTTGAGGTTGTTCAGCATGTATTGCTGGCTCTGCGTGCCGAAGCCGGTAAAGACTTTTAGCTTGATGTCCGCGACGCCATCGCCGTCGGTGTCCTTGAAGTACCAGATGTCGGGCGGAGCAGCGACGAACACGCCCCCCTTCCAGCAGGCGACGCCGCCAGCCCAGAGCAAGTGTTCGGCAAACACGGTTGCGGTGTCGTAGATGCCGTCACCGTTGGTGTCGCGCAACAGCCGCACACAACCGAGCGGCTTGTCGCCCGGTTTGGGGTAATAGGGGTAGTCGATCATCTCGGTGATATAGAGGTTGCCGTTCTCGTCGATGGCACCCGAGATCGGGCTCCGGACGTTCGGCTCCGAGGCGATCGGCTCCATGTGAAAGCCGGGAATCGTCTCGAAGGTTTTGAGCGCTTGTTGCGGCGTCTTCGGCGGAATGGGCTTGAGGTAGGCCTTCAGCTCGGCGTCGGTGTGCGTGCGCGCTCCGGGATCTTTGAGTTCGGGCAGCTCCTCGGCGGCGATTTGGTGCACGTCCTGATCGCTGCGCAGTCCCCCCTCTTCACGAATTTTGAGCAAGATGTCGCGCGAGCGCTCGAAGTAATCGACCACCGCCGTCTTCTCCGCGAACTGCCGGCGCTTTTGGTCCCTGAGCTCGACGTCCAGTTTTTTCACGAGCGCGTCGAGCGACTCGCGGTTGTACGGCAGCCGGCCGTCGAGCGAGACGTAGACGGGATTCGTATGGGCCTCGGCGTCAGGACTGCCGGTGGACGACGTTCCAAAGGCGCGGGCGGCGATCCAGGCCGGTTTGCGCAGATCGACCGTTTTCTCGAATTCAACCCACTTCCCTTCGGTCTGGTCCGCGGGAACTTTCCAGGCGGCGACAGTCCTTCCGTTGACGATCAGATTGACGTCGCTGACCGGCGCGACTTCGCTGCGGACGCGAATCCGCGCTTTGACTGAATGCGGCCCCGGGCCCGCGACGTCGATGCGCTCGCCCGGCGGCTTGCCATCGACTTCGAGCAGGAGCAGCGGCCCGGTCGTGACAAAGCTGCGTCCAGCCGCGGCTCCTTCGAACCAGCCTTTCATGTCGTGCGCACCGGGCATGCGGACGTAAGTGCGACAATCAGCCAGCCAGCGGCACGCCGGGTAATCGCTGGCCCCCAGGCAAGGGAAGCGGTAGCCGATATTCAGCAGGCGATACCAGTCGGCCAGGCCCATCTCGCGATAGATGCCGAACTGCAACAACTCGACCCCGTCGACGTTCCCCTGAATCGCGTCGGCGTAGATGGTGGCGTAGGGCATTGTCTCGGCGTAGCCGCCATGGCAGTAAAACGCGAAGCCCCCGTGCTCGCGGGTCTCTCGCGCCAGCAGCCCGTAGAGCGGACCGTCATTGGCGTTGACCCGCTTGTTCCCCAGCACCAGGTCTTTGCGGAAATACAGATTGAGATGACCGTAGGTGCTGCGGTACTCCTGGCCGGAGAAGATATGGAAGTCGCCGCGCGATCGTTCGGAAGCCGCCCCCAACCCGCGGAACTGCGGCGCTGCGAGGGTCTCCATGATCCCGGCATAAGGGCCAGCGGGCTCGTTGTAGGCCAGGATGCTGGCAAAGCGAACATCCTCGGCCTCCATCACGTCGAGCAGCGTCTGATCGTCGGCATCCGTCTGCCGCCGGAAATGCAGGTGCGAGTCGCCCGGAAAATATCCCACCTTCGCCAGCCCGGCGTCGTTGGACAACTTGATCTCGAGGCCCTGCGTCTGCCCGGGAGTCACTGACGCGGAAACCACCCGGGGCGCGTATTCGAGTCCCTTCCAGACGAAGACCCGCACCTTGTTGGGCGGGACTTCGAGCTCGAAGTTCCCCCAGGAATAGAAGAACCGGCCCAGGAATCGGATCGGCGCCTTCCCCTCGCGATTTCCCAATCCAGTCTTCGGCCAGCGGCCCGTAAACGCGTAGAGGCTGAGATAATTTTGCTTGGGGAAATAAAAGTTGCCGTCCTCGCCGACGACGGTGACACGACAGAACGTGGGTTCGCCGGTCGCCCCGTCTCGAACGGTGACCTTCAGCCGCCCCGAATTTGTCGGGGACTTTAGAACCGACTGGCCCGGTTTCTGGAAGCCGGGAGGCGTGAACAGCACCGCGTCATCGTCCGCGCAAGCGACGCCGACACAGCTGGCGATTCCCATTGCCAACGACACAATTACGCGAGATAGCTTCGGTCGTTGCATCTGCAGAAGTCCAATCCTGTTCGGCGGGCCGTGGCGAGCAGATAGGACGATCAAGGAGGCGTCCTGTCGGGGTCACTTCACTCTAACGTGAAGGCTCCCGCGCTTTCAAAACAGAGTCGATCAGAGCAGGCCAAGTCTCGTTTGCCCGAGGCTTCGTTTTAGGAATCGCGGCCGATACACTGCCCGATGAAGCCACAACGGGCCGTTGGCTCCGCGTCTTGGCGGATTGCCGACACAACCGTCCTGGCCCGGAGAGCATGATGTCCCAAAACGCGGAACCACGAAAACCCGTCTACAAGCGGGTGTTGCTCAAGCTCAGCGGCGAAAGTTTCTGTCGGCGCGGGGAGTCGGGGATCAGCATGGCCGAGGTGGCCGCCATCTCGGCCGAGATCGCCGCCGTGCATCGAATGGGTGTGCAGCTGGCCATTGTCTGCGGCGGCGGAAACATCCTCCGCGGTAAGGAATTCGCGGCCGTCAGCGCGGCCATCAATCCGCCCACGGCCCATTACATGGGGATGCTGGCCACCGTCATCAACGGGTTGGCCCTGCAGGACGCGCTGGAGAAGATCGGGGTCCCGACGCGGCTACAGACGGCGATCCGCATGGAAGGGGTCGCCGAGCCGTTCATTCGTCGCCGCTGCGTGCGACATCTCGAGAAGGGGCGAGTGGTGATTCTCGCCGCGGGGACGGGCAGCCCCTTCGTGACCACCGACACGGCGGCCGCCTTGCGAGCGCGCGAGATCGAAGCCGACGTGCTGCTCAAGGCGACGAAAGTCGACGGCGTCTACTCCGCCGACCCGGAAAAGAACCCCCATGCCGTCCGCTACTCGGAAATCACCTTCCAGGACGTCCTGCGACAGAACTTGCAGGTGATGGACGCGCAGGCCATCCACCACTGCATGGAGCACGGCATTCCGATCCTCGTGTTCAACTTCCAACAGAAGGGCAACATCGAGCGAGTGATCGCCGGCGAACGCATCGGCACGCGGGTGATTCCGTCGACCTAACAACGCTCTTTCGACCGGACGTTGCCGCAAAGACTACCTGCCGCGGGCTGTTCACAACTGCTTTGCAACCGGGTTCCAATTCGCTAATTTGAAGCGCAGCCGAGGTCCCCCCGGGCCGGAAGATCTTTCAAGGAACGCGATCATGGACCAGGATGAAATCTTGCTGGATGCCGAAGAGCGCATGGAAAAGGCCGTGACGATCCTGCAGGGGCAGCTGCAAGGGTTACGCACCGGTCGGGCGACGGCCGGACTGGTCGATTCGATCCGCGTCGACTATTACGGCTCGCCGACTCCGCTCAAGCAGATTGCCAATATCAGCATTCCCGAGCCGCAACAGATCCTGATCCGTCCCTTCGACGCCAATTCGTTGACCAACATCGCGAAGGCCATTCAGTCGAGCGACACCGGCTTGTCGCCGAATTCGGACGGTCGCGTGATCCGGCTCAACGTGCCGGCCCTCTCCACCGAGCGCCGTCGACAGCTCAGCTCGCGCGTCAAAGAGCTGGCCGAAGAGGCCCGCGTTTCGATCCGCAACGTCCGCCGCGATGCCAACAAGCACGCCGACCAAGGTCAGAAAGACAAAACCCTGACCGAGGACGAATGCGATCAGACGAAAGAGCAGGTCCAGGATTTGACCAAGAAGTTCGAGGGGAAAGTCAACGACATGGCCGCCGCCAAAGAAAAAGAGGTCATGAACGATTAGTTCTGGCCCGCATCCCTGGGGATCAGAAAGCTGAGGTGATGGGCGGCATGGATCAGCACCAGGTCATTCCATTGTTGTTTCGTCAGGGGGCCGAAAAAGGGATGCGGGAACGGAGGGCTCGTCATCTCCTGAAAGGCGCTCGCTTCTGAGCGGAACTGTTCGACGGCGGCCGACTCGTCATGACTGGGTCCGGGGAGCCACCACTGCGGGACCTTGATGCCCGCCTTCATCCGCCGCTGCTGTAAAATTCGCTTGAGCACGAGCGGCCCCAGGAATTTGCGGATGATCCACGCGCCTTGATGATTGTTGCCGTGAAGCGCCGTTCGCAGCCCCTCTCCGACATGGTCCAGGATCTGCGACAGGTCCCAATTCCCAAGCCGGTCGTAATGCGCCCGCTGAAGGTGGTCGATATCGGCCAAAAGGTCCGGCCAGGTCTTGAAGTCGAGGCGTCGTCGATGAACCGTCGGACGCTCTTGAACGATCGGTTGAGTCATCGTCTTGCTCCCTGCGGGATGTTGGCACCTGCAATCATAATCGACCGCGCGTCCGCGGCCCATCGGTTGAAAGATGAGACGCGTGGCCGCCGGACGTGGCCGCCTTGGCTTCAGGCTTTAGCCACGCCGTGAGATGCTCGCGTTGTGCCGGCGTGGGATCGGGGCGGACGTCCAATTGCCAGGCCTTCGCTTTGCCGTCGCCCGGCGTCAGTCGCAAGCCGAACCAATCGAGCGCCGGAGCGTAGTGGAGCTCCTCGGTCGAGGCCACCGCTTTCTTGAACCACGCCTCTAAATCGGCACCGGCCACGTCTTCGGCGGTCTTGCGGAACTCTCCTGACGTGAACCCCTTCTCGCCGGAATATCGCTGATAGGCCAGCCTCATCACATCGTCGAGACTCTTTTGTCCGCGGGTTGCCTGGCGAACCTTGGCGTCGAGCAGGAACGCCACCACGCAGCCCTTGTCGTAGTAGCTCACCGTCTTGTTGATGTCGCCGCGGTAGCCGGAAAAGCTGCTGGTCCACACGTCCAGCGACGATTGCTCGAGCGTTTGATGCAGCCGGCCGGGCGTCTTCTGCACGCGGTCGATTGTCTTCGAGAGGCGAGCCAGGAAGTCCTTGGGCGCGCCGAGCCCCGCGCGAGTCACCAGCAGGCCGTCGTAATACGAGGTGACCCCCTCCGCCACCCACAGGCCGCTCGTTCGCGGCACGTTCTCGTAATCGAACGGACCCAGCTCGACGGGGCGAAGCCGCTTGACGTTGAAAGCGTGAAAATACTCGTGACTGACGAAGGTCAGCCACACGACGTACGACGCGGGCGTTTTCATCGCTGTCTCGTTGCTGTTCAAGAGCGTCGAGTTCTTGTGTTCCAGGCCCCCGCCCCCGTTGCGGAAGACGCAAAGAAACACATACTGCTTGAACGGCAAGAAGCCCCACATACGGCGGTGTTCGCGTACGAGCTTTTCGAGATCGGCAGCGGCTCGGCTTGCGTCCCAGGCCGTGAAGTTTCCGGTGGCGGCAACAACGTATTTCGTGCCGGCGACGTCGAACTCGTGGAGTTCCAGCTTGCCAGCGACAATTGGCGAGTCGACCAGCGTATCGAAATCCCCGGCGCGATAGTGGTTGGCCCGGTGGTCCGGGGCAGTCTCCAGGCCGCTCACCGACTGCTGCCAGCGCGGAGGCAGCTCCAGTTGGACTTCGTGCGGACGTCTGGCCGTTTCGACCAACGTCAGAAACGTCGCGGCCCCGTTCAGAACCGCCATGTCATCACCCACCCAGCTTTCGACGACCGATGGCGATTCGCACTGGAGCTGGTAAGAAACAACGACGTTCCGCGCACCACCGGTCTCAACCGTCCAGCGGTTCTTGCGGGGTTGCTTGACGGCCAGAGTTCGGCCGTCCGGCGTCCGCGCCGAGAGCCCCAGCACGTGGCGAGCGAAGTTCTCAACGTGGTAGTAGCCCGGCGTCCAGATCGGCATCATGAGTTCGACGGACTCGCGCCCCTCGGTCGGATAGCGGGCTTCCACTTCCGCGAGGTGCTTGCTCGGGGACGGGAATCGGACGGTAAAGCGAATCGGCTCCAGCTCGGCGACAGCCTTGTCTTTGATGGTCGATTCGAGATCGGGTGGCTTTGCTGAGTCGACAGCAGTGGCAGGCGCATCGCGCTCTTGAGCCTCGTTGAGGCTGGCGATCGGAAGTTGCCTGTCGCTAATCGCGGAGGCGGCCGGTGCTCGCCCGTCGTAGACGCGGGAAGCCCCCCAAAGCCCACCGAGCAGCACCGCGAGCGCTGCGACTACGGCAATCACGATCGGCGTGGGTGATTTCGTGTGGACCTGACGGGGCGGTTCGTCGGCAGCGCTTCGATCAAGAACACTGGCCGCCGCGATCCATGAACCCGTGAGACCTCTCCGGACCGCCGTTCGGCCGCTGATGCGGCCGGCTGCGAGAGCCTTGCGGAGCCACTCTTCTGACAAAGGTCCGAGAGCTTTGTCTCCCTTGCGGACGTACCAGTCGTTGCTCATCAATGGTCTTTCGTGCGTGGCCGGGCATCGTGTCCGATCGTCAATGTTAGACGAAGATCGGGGATTCGACCTCTCACGAGCGGCTCCGCCGGCCGGCCGCAAATCTTTCCCACCTTCCGCACCGCGTAAACCACGAACAACCGCCATTTCCGGTCATGGCGTTGCTCTGTGATTATTTTCGCTCGCGAGCGGCCAGCTCTGTGCCGCCAAAGTTTCACGAGTCGGATCGACGGGCAGAAACGGACGCCCCGCTCGGAGGGATTGGCCGATTCGATTCGGCCCAGTAGCCTGGTTCATCCCACGCAGCCGATGTTGTTCGGTGTGGCAGATTGCGCCTCTTGGAGCGCTTTCTCCGCGAGACGCAAACTCGCAAAACGGACTGCACGCGAGAGGCCTGGTGGACATGGATGGTTCCAAGCCGTATCGGCGGCTGCTTCCGGCGGGAGTTCTCTCGGTCGCCGGACTGGCGGGCTGCGTGACCGCGCCTGCGTACCGTCCTGTGATTCCCCAGGCGCCGCCTCCCGCAGCCTCCGCGTCGAACCCCGCCCCCGGGAGCCCGAGCGCTGCCAGCCCAGTACCTGCGGCCCCCGCGACGCCACCCGCTGCAGCGCCGCCTGCCGCACCGCCGGCTGACTCGCCGCCACGCTTCGCAATGCCGCCGGCCCCCCCGCAATCGTCTGCCGACGCGGCCCCGAGCGCCGGTCCGGAATTAAATCCGCCAAGTGCCAACGGCGCCGATCTGCATTTGAGTGCGCCGATGGGTGTCCTTCAAACACCCTTGCCGGCTCCACCCCAGCCGATCACGGTTCCAGGCGATTCGTCGCCGGCTCAGCCCGCGACGCAAGTTCCGGCTGGCGGTAATCCGGCCGGTCAGGCCGCGGTGTCCGTCAGCGTCGACGCGGGGGAAACCGCCACGCCTGACCAGCCAAAAAAGCCGCCCAAAAAGAAGCCAAAGCCTGCCAAGCCGGCCGATCCCCCGATGAGTCCTCTCGCTCGGCTGCGACAGCGCTTTCACATGCTGACCCATCCGTCGGAGAAGCAGGCTCCGCAGAAGGAACCCGAGACGACAACCCACGCGACGCATCTGGTGACGGGCTCTCGCGTGCCTCTGCCGACTGCCGGTGCGACGATGACCGTCCAGGCTGCGCCCTTGCATCCACTCTACGCGGCCGACGATGCCCAAAATGGTCCGCCGCCTGCTGCCAGCATGCAAACCGCGCGGATTGAGCCGACACCGGCGCCTCCGTCATCTGCCTCAGCTGCCATGCAACCAAGCGCAAACAGCGAGATCGAGCAGTGGTCGTCGCACAGAACTCCAGCCGCGTCGACGACTCAACGGACACCGCAGACGGCTGAATCGCCCGACGAATTCACGGCAATCTCTGACGAGGAATATCGCGCGACCGTGGCGAAAATCGCGCGGTCGAACGAGCCCACTGCGACAACGGAAACGCCCGCGCCGCCGGCAATCGGTCCACCGAAATCACAGGATCAGGCACGATCGACGCTACCCGCCACGCCGCAGTCCGCCGCTCCCGCCGTTGGCAGCAATGTGCCCGCCGTTCCGGGACAGGCGCAAACGTGGATTGTGATTCCACAGCGCAAAATCGACCGATCTGGACCGCCCTTCGGACCGAGCGGAGGGGGTTCCAACCTGGCCGCGAGTGCTCCGGCAACCGACACCGTGCGGGACCTTGCAGTGGGCGCACCTTCGTCGGCTGCCTGGGTGCCACCTGCGTCGCCGGGACCCACGATCGCCCCGGCTTCCAGCACGAGTGCTGGATCGAGCCCGACCGCCCCGATTCCGGCAGCGACGTTCACCCCGGGATGGTCCCAGCCGCCGGCAACTCTCGAAGCTCCTCCCGCGTCGAGTGCCGCCAGTCCATAAGTTGACGGCACTCAGGGCGGGTCGTAGCCGCCGGGGTGAAACGGGTGGCAGCGCAGGATTCTCCAGACGCCGCGAATGCTGCCGGAGAAGACTCCGTATTTTCGCACCGCTCCGATGAAGTACTCGCTGCATGAGGGGTAGAAGCGGCACCGCGGCCCGAGCAGGGGGCGGATCAGGAGTTGGTAGAGGCGAACGACCCCGATGACCAGCCTCTCGGGCAGCGACAGCAGGAATCGGGCAGCCGTGTTCATGTCGCGGGCCCGTCCTGCGGTGCGGCGATCGGCGGCGCGGCGACCTGGCGTGACAGGCGCGTTGCCAGCTTGACGAGCGATCGTTGGTAATCGGCCAGCTCGGCAGTCTCGGCCGTCGCGCGCTGGGGAATGAGGATCAAGTCGAGGTCGCTCGGCAGCTCGTGCTGCGACAGGCGAAACGCCTCTCTCAAAAGTCGCTTGAGCGCCGAGCGCCGGACGGCCGAGCCGAGCTTTCGCGAAACGCTGACGCCGAACCGCGCGCGATGAAGGGCATTCGGGGCGGCGAAGATCAGCAAGTTCTCGTCGGCGGCGCGGATCCGCTTTTCGTAGATCCGCGCGAAGTCGCGCGCGTTCTTCAGCCGTCGATTGCGAGCGAGGGCAAATGACCTCACAGCGGAGTCCGGGTTGAGATGTCCGAGCCAGGCTCGCCGTCGTCGCCGTGACGCGAAGGATCTCCGGGCGCGGACCCGGCCGGCGCGGGCGGGAGCGGCGGCTTCGTCTTCAAATACCACAGCGGATCGGGGGCCGTCGGAGGCTTTGGTTTGCGGCGCGCCATGGCGCGCAGCGAGCGGCCCCAAACCATGATCACGGACAACAAAGCGATGCCGACGACCACAATGCCAAACCAGAGCGCCAGGGCGACGATCTTCTCGTTCCCGTCCCGCCGTGCGGCGACTGGGATTTCACGAGCCGGGCTTTCCGCTTTATCACCCTTCTCGACCTTATCGACGGCAGCTGCCTTTGGTTCGTCGGCGGCTAACTGGCGCGCCAACATCCATTCGGCCGATAACACAACCGTCGCCAACACCAACGGCAGGCTGAGATGCGGACGAAAGACAGAGCGGCGTCGCATCGCAAATCCGCGGCAGAGGTCGGGAGAATCACGTGAGACGACAGTGATTGCCTGGACCAACAATCCTAGGCTGATACCGGACGTCCGACAATGCCGCCCCAGTCCGCCTACCACAATCCCGAGCGCGGCTCCTGCGATTCGATCGTCGCCAGCTCGCCGTAGAGCTTTTTGGCCGCTTCGCTTGTTTCGTGCGGGATGACGATCTTGACGACGACGTATTGGTCGCCCCGCTCGTGCGTTTTGGGATTGGGGACGCCTTTGCCGCGCAGGCGCAGCCGCGTGCCGCTGGAGGTGCCGGGCGGCACCTTCACGTTCACGTGACCTTCCGAGAGAGTGGGAACTTCGATCTTTGTGCCGAGCGCGGCTTCTGACGGGGTGATCGGCGCGTCGACCAGCAGGTTGTTTCCCTCGCGGTAGAAGTACGGGTGCGGGGCAACGTGCACCGTGAGAAGAAGGTCGCCGGGCTGTCCGCCGGTCGGGCTGGGCTGTCCCTGGCCCGCGAGGCGAATTGTCCCGCCATCCTGCACGCCGGCTGGAATCTTCACGTTGATCCGTTCGGTTTGCTCTCCGCGACGGATTTGCAGCCCGTGGTTGCCCCCTTCGGCGGCGACCTGGAAGGGGACGGTGACCTCGAAGGTGATGTCCTCGCCTTTGGCCGGCTCGCCGGCGTGTGCGTGTGCAAATGGAGACTCGCCCGCGGGCCCGCTACGGAAACCGCCGGGAAACGGGCTACGCTCGAATTGCGCTCCGCGAAATCCTTCCGCCCCTCCCGCCCCACCGAAAAACTGGTTGAACAGGTCGCTCAAGTCGACGGCGTGCGTCCCGTCGGGCCCGCTGGCCCAGGCGGTGCGGTAGGGGCCGCCGCCGCGGCCGCCGTCAAAAGCGTGACCGTAACGGTCGTATTGGACACGTTTGTCGGCGTCGCCCAGGACTGCGTAGGCTTGCTGGACCTTTTTGAACTGGTCGGCAGCGTCTTTGTCCCCCGGACGGACGTCGGGGTGATACTTGCGCGCGAGCTTTTTATAGGCCTTGCGAATTTCTTCAGCTGAAGCGGTGCGGCTGACGCCCAGCGTCTTGTAGTAATCGATTTCTGGCATGGATTTGGCCGCGACCAGCAGCGCGGCGCATCATTGTAGGGAGCGTCGCGAGAGCGATTCAAGAGCCGCCAAACGCGCGTCCTTGCTTCCGCTTGCCTCGAGCGGGGCCTATCCTAACAAGTGACGGCTCCACTCTCGTGCCGGGCAGCGCGCGCCTGGCATTTTCTGTCCCGCTTGAGCTCGCTGCGATGTTGAAGTTCGCAATGCGCAACCTGATGACCCGGCCGATGCGCAGCGTGCTGTCGCTCGTCGGACTGACCGTGGCGATCATGGGGATGATCGGCCTGTTCTCGGTCGCCAAGGGGCTCGACGACATGGTGAGCACCACGTTCAGCCGCATCACCGGCCTGGTGGCGATGCAGCCGGGCG
>DASPSM010000056.1:0-2530 GCA_035623955.1 Planctomycetaceae bacterium | reverse complement strand
GACCGACTGAAAGCGGCGCGTCCGCGGACGCCGCCGCGGCTTTGAAGTCGCTCGAACGCGCCAATCCCGAAGCGATGATGCGCGAAATCGGCGGGCAACTTGCCGAAAACAACATCGGGCAGGCGATGGCCAGACAGCAGCAATTGCTCGACGAGCTGAAAAAGCTCGACCACCGGCTGGCCCAGCGTCCGGAAGGAGATTTGAAGTCGGCCGTCGAACAGATGCAGAGGGCCGAACAGCAAATCGACGCGTTGCGGAAGGACCAGGAATCGCTGCGAAAACGGACGCAGCAAATGAGCGCCGACAAGTCGCAGCCGGCGCCGCCTGCCATCGAAAAGCTCAGAAAAGAACAAACTCGCCTCCGCGAGGGGACAGAAGACGTCGCCCGCGAGCTGCGGCGACTGGGCACCGACGAGTCGAGCGCTTCCGCCGGAGCCGCCGCCGCGCACATGGCGCAGGCCGAGCAGCAGCTGGAACAACGGCCGACCTCCGACACGCAGGGCGAACAGTCTCAGGCCGTCGAGCAATTGAACCGGGCGCAGGCCGCGCTGCGTCAGGCCAAGCGCGAAGCCGCGTCACAACTGGCCCAGCAATCGGCGGTGAAAATCGCCGACGAAATCGCCGGCCTGGTCGCGCGCCAAAAGAATGTCGTCGACGAGACGAAACGCCTCGACGGCGAGCGAGCGCAGCAATCGCAATGGACTCGCGGCCAGCTCCGGTCCGTGCAGACGATCGCTGACACCGAACGCCAACTGCAGGACGAGACGGGCCGGATCGCCGATCGGCTTCAGGCGGCCGAGGCATATGCGTTCGTGCTCAAGCGCGGCGCCGAGGAAATCCAAGCCGCCGCGGACCGCCTCGGCCAGCGCTTGACCGACGCAAAGACGGTCTCGCTGGAAAGCGAAGCGTGGTCCCGGCTGCGCAACGTCGTTCAGGCCCTCAAGGCGGAAGCCCGATCGCGCGCGGCTCAGCAGCAAGATCCCAAATCGGCGTCGAACGCCGAGGCCGAACGCGGGCAGAATTCCGAAACCAATGTGCCGGCCGTGGCGCAGCTACACCTCCTGAAAATCGTTCAGCAGGACTTGCTGCGCCGCACGGGAGAACTCGACCGCCAACGCAAAGACACGACGCAAGCTCCGGCAAACGAGGGGAACGAGGAACTTCAGCGTCTCACGCGCGAACAGGGTGACCTCGCGGCCCTCATCGAACGGCTGGCCGCACAATTCTTCGAAGGACGGGATGGAGAGCACCAAATCTCCCCGGCGCCGCTGAGGAAGAATCCATGACCGGTCGACAGATGCCTGCATCGGTCTCACTGATGGCTCTGGCAGTCGCGATTGCGGTTTCCGCAACCGATCGGGCCCTGGCCTCGTCGACGCCGCAGGCGCGCAGCTTCGGCTCCAGCGCGGGCAATCCGGTCGAGCCGATCGTCAAGGAAATGAAAGAGGCGCAGAGCCGGCTGAAAACCGGGGACACGGGTGCCGAGACGCGCGGTCTTCAAGAGCAGGTTGTCCGCGATCTCGACAAACTGATCGACGCCGCCTCGAAACAGCAGGATTCCAGCCACGGGGCGCGCAAATCTTCGTCCGAGAGCAAATCGCAGAAGCAATCCGAAAACGGGATGCCTCAACCCGGGCAGGCGTCGCAGCAGAATACAGGGGAGGCTGCAGGCACTACGGGCGGCAGCGCGCCTGGCCGACGTGGCGGCACGCGCACGCCCCGCGCCGTCGCGACAAAATCCGGGCTTGCCGGACACGGTCCCCTGTTGCGCGAAGTCTGGGGCCACTTGCCCCCGGCGATGCGTGAACGCGTGCGGGTCGACTTCAGCGAAACGGTGCTCCCCGCCTACGACGAGCTCGTGCGGCGCTATTTTGAAGCGTTGCTCGAAGAGTCGCCGCAGCGGACGGGCGCGCCGGCGAAGAGTGCGCCGCAGGCGGATAAGTGACCGCTCGCGCTTCCGGCGGCCCGGGCTACTTCTCATTTTCGCGGGCGACGACCCGTCTGCCGCAGGAACGTCAGCCAGGCCATTCCCAGCCAGCGCGTCAAATCGGAGGCAACGAGCGCCGGCTCGGAGATCGACTTGGCCGCCAGGTCGCCCGCCAGTCCGTGCAAATAAGCGCCCAACTGGGCCGCCTCGAACGCGGGCATCTTCTGCCCCAACAGGGCGGCGATCAAGCCCGTCAAAACGTCTCCGCAACCCCCGGTCGCCATGCCGCTATTGCCGGTGGAGTTCACCGCGATTCGCCGGCCGTCGGTAATCAGCGTGCGGTGTCCCTTGAGCACCAGCACGAGTTTGTGCTCGGCGGCAAACTGCACGGAGAGCGATTCGCGATTCTTTTCGACCGTAGGGATGTCGCTGGAGATCAGTCGGGCGAATTCGCCCGGGTGAGGGGTCAACACTCGCGGCGGAACGGGATCGCTCCTCCGCGCTCGAGACTTGAGCGTCGCCGGATGGGCTGAGAGGAGGTTGAGCGCGTCGGCGTCGAAGACGCCCGGCCGATCGACCGCGTCGAACAGCCAACGCACGAGA
>DASPSM010000915.1:0-5835 GCA_035623955.1 Planctomycetaceae bacterium | reverse complement strand
GCACTCCTGCATGGCCTTTTCGAGGTTGTGGAGATCCTGGTTGCGGATCAGCCAGCGGTCGGGGATTTTGCGGTCGCGGGCCAGCTTCCAAAACGTGTCGAGGAATTGCCCCGATTTTTCGGTAAAGGCCATCAGCCGTTTCTGATCAACATGAAAGATGTCCATGTCGCGCGTGTTGACCGACACGCGATAGTCCCACCAGCTGCGGGCACCGGTGCGGACGGCAGCCAGATAATGGGCCGAGGCCAGCTGGGTTCCGAAATCGAACGCGTCGGCCGTCAAGAGCGTGCCCAGCGTGTTGTGATACTTGTCCTCGAGCACGACTCGCTCGCGGTCGGACAGGCGAATCTCGCTGATCTCGACCAGGACCGCGGTGTAAAGCTTGATGACTTCCTGATCGGCGATACCGTTGAGGTCGACGTTGTTGAGGATCTTTTCCTGCTCTTCGATCAGCACGCGGAGCGTGGGGGTCTTTTGGATGCGGTAAAACGACGCTCGGCAATAGTTGAGCGTAACGGCGGTCGAGCGGCGGATCGCTTCATCGTCTTTGCAATCTCGGGGGGCCGCGCCTTTGTTAGTGGCATCCTTTTCTGCCCCCTCTTTGCTCGTGGCATTCGCCTTCGTCGAGCCGCTCGGAGCCGACCAGACGGGTCGCGAGATTCCGAGGCCGACTTCAAGAATGAACAAACTGACCGCGAGGAATCTGCGCAACGAACGGCGAAACGAGAAACTGCCCATCTGCCCCTCCGCTCACCGGTGAAATTGGCCCGACCCGGGTCGACGACCGACACCCTCCGCAGGCGTCGTCACAGCGCGACGCGAAGCGGCGAGCAAACGGCCGAGCCGGTTTGCCATTCTATTTCGCGCCGCGGCACCGAGAGTCCGGCGGCGGGGCGCTCCACTCGACGCGAGAGCAACGCAACGTCTGTTCCAACGATCGGGAAAAACGTGACGCGTAGGGAAGCTCTGGCAGCGAGCGTCCGCGCCGTTTCGCTTAGCGATGAGCAGATCGAAACTTGAGACGATCGCGCGCTGAATTCGTCACATGGGGCAAGATTTCCGCCGTTGCGTCAAAGCCCCCAATCGCGCGGCCAACGTCGGCAATTTTTACATGGCGTCAGAACACTTCGCGCGCAATGGGTCGAGCAACGGCGATCGACCTAACGAGTCTCGCACGTCATGCGACGGGCGTCACGCGACGCGGCGGAGTTGATTTGGCTCGTCGCTTTCGGCGAGGCAGCCCAGGGCGCGAGCGATTCCGCGGACGACGATTTCCTGCCGCTCCGCTCCCAGCTCGGGGAACACCGGCAGAGAGAGGACCTCGGCGGCGGCCACTTCCGACTGCGGCAGATCGCCTGGCTTGTAACCCAGGAACGCAAAGCACTCCTGCAGGTGCAGCGGAATCGGATAGTAGATCGCCGCTCCGATCTTTTGCGACCGCAACGAGGCCAGCACCGTGTCGCGCCGGCCGTGCTTCACGCGTATCGTGTACTGGTTGTACACGTGGCGACAGTCGGACAGTTCCCGAGGCAGCACCACATGATCGAGGAGTCCGTATTTTTCAAAGAGTGCCGGGTAGCGTTTAGCGTTGGCCCGGCGGGCTTCCGTCCAGGTGCCGAGGTGGCCCAGCTTCACGCGGAGCACGGCCGCCTGCAGCGCGTCGAGGCGGCTGTTAAGACCGACTTCGACGTGCCGGTAAGTGCTGATCTCGCCGTGCACGCGCAGCAGCCGCAGGCGACGACTCAATTCCGAATCGTCGGTTGTCAAAAGTCCGCCATCGCCGGCTCCACCGAGGTTCTTCGTGGGGAAGAAGCTGAAGCAACCGATCGTTCCCAACACGCCGGCCCGTCGGCCGCGATACTCGGCTCCGATCGATTGGCACGCATCCTCGATAATGGCCAGCCCATGCTGCACGGCAATCCGCCAGAGGGGCTCCATCAGCGAGCATTGGCCGAAAAGTTGCACCGGCAGGATGGCCCGCGTCTTCGATGTGATCGCCCGCCCGATTTGATCGGGATCGATGTTCATGCTGACCGGGTCGATATCGACGAAGACCGGCGTGGCGCCGACGCGATGGATGCAGCCGGCAGTGGCGAAGAAGCTGAAGGGCGTGGTGATCACTTCGTCGCCCGGTCCGATGTTGAGGGCCATCAGTGCCAAAAGCAGGGCATCGGTCCCCGACGCGCAGCCGATCGCGTCGTTGGCGTCGCAATATTGGGCGCATTCGGCCTCAAATTGGGCCACTTCTTCGCCCAGCACGAAGAGCTGCGAACCAAACACCCGGTCAACCGCCTCGCGGATTTCGCCGACGATGGTCTGGTGTTGGGCAACGAGATCGATAAATGGGACGGGAGTGTTTGACGAGTGCGCGGATTGCGAGACAGGAAGGACAGCCATGCAGCAGCTCCCAGGCGGAACGAACAGCGATGGGAAATGGGATTTTAGAAGGGAGGCGGACTGTATTCCGCTGGCCGAACGGTGTCAACCGCGCTTTGTCCGGCGATTTGACGTTGCCGACACGTGGATTTCCGGCGTGTAACCCGCTTGGATGGCCCGCACTATCGAGGGGGGCGTCAGCACGCGCACGTTCAGTTTCTTGGGGCGCGGCCGCCGCTCGCGGTAGCCTCCTGGCGACCATTTGACGATTTCGCCGTTCCAAACGAGCCAGGCATCATCGCCGGCGGCCGGCAGCGTGAATAAGGTCCCGTCGGGCAAATCCTGCAGTTGGTCGGGATGGGATCGCTTGGAGCGGTCGGGATTCACGCGCTCGACGTGCAGCTGCTCGTCCATTTCGTCGGCGGTCGGCCGCGGCGAATTCTTCGACCCGCGATGGGCTGCCTTCCAGGCCACACAAAAGTCGATGAAGCGGGAGTGACGGCACTCGGCGCAGGGCCGGTGCCCGGCCGCCAGCGCGGTGGCTTCGTCCAGGAAGAAGAGTTCGGTGTAGCGGTTCGGCGTCATCACCGTCCGCTTGCGACCGCGGAACTCGAGGACGCAAACGATCCACCGCTTGAGGACCCATTTGCGTCGGATGTGGCCGTCTGCGTCGTGCAAAATTCCCCGGTTGCCCATGAACGTGCCCCGCTGGGGCGTCGCGATGATCTCGCCGAACGGCGTGACGCGGTTCTGCCTGGGCAAGGAGGGGCCCCCGCGATTACTTTGCGGACTTGTTGCGAGCCTCGATCCGCTGGCGGTATTCCGCGAGGATCTTTTCCGGGTTTTCCTCGAATGCCTGCTTGCAGCCGGAGCAGCAGACGTAATACGTCTGACCCTTGTAGTTGATGGCGATCGACCCCTTCCCGCCGGTCACAACACACTCCGGGCCGTCGCCCCCTTCGACCGCTAGGCGCGTCCCCTCGCGCGTGTAGCCAACCTCGGCCACGCGGGTCAGGCCGCGCGAAGTCGCCCGTTTCTTTTCAAAAAGCACGATCGTGCGCTTTTCGTTGAGCCGGGTGATCGTGAGCCGGTGGATCTCGTTCTTGGCGTCGGGCTGCGAATTGAGCACAAGCCGATCATCATCGAACTTGCCGGCGTATTCGCGGGTCGAGCCGTCGGCCAACTGGGCCGATGCGCGAAACAGCTTCGCCGTTTCGTCGAAGGTGATGCGGACCGATTTCAGCAGTTTGCCGTCGGTAATCACATAGCGGATGGCCGGCGCCGGCTGGCTGAAGTCCCAGACCCACTCGGCCGACTCTTGCCAGCTCCCCGCGGCCGATCCACGCCGCGGCTGAGCCGTGCCGCGCCAACCACCGATCAGTGAATTGAATTGCGATAACGCTTCCTTGGCGGCTTTGGTCGATTTGTCGCCTTTTGGCGGAGCGGCCAGCACGGCAACAGTGAAGAGCATGAACACGGCACAAGCTATGGATTGCCGAATTGGAGTTGTCATGGAACTGCTCACTATCCTAAGTCGGCCTCGTTAGCTGGCGGAACCAAGCCGAATTTTTTCGCCACGAAGGCACAAGGACACGAAGAAGATTTTTAAACAGGAGGACGCAGAGGACACGGAGAAGGCAAATTCGGAGTTTCTTGTTTCTCTGCTACCTCTGCGTCCTCCTGTTCAGAACTTTCCTTTTCAAGCCTTAGTGCCTTGGTGCCTTTGTGGTGCATTCGCTGCCCCGCTTTGCGATTTGCCGCGTTGCGCCCTAAGCATTCAACCCCGAAGTCGGCGCGAACGATCGCGCGTGTCCCCATAGGCAAAGGCACAAAGGCTCGAGGGAAGAGCGAATTTCAATTGTGGCATCGTCTCTTTTCGGTTGACAGCGTTCGGACCAAAAACCGGACCGCTGAGCTGCCGTCGACGGCAATGCGGCGGCGATCACCAAGACGTCGGACTAGCCGCAAACCCGCAGATAGTCGATATGCGACTGCCATTTGAGAATTCGTGTCTGGCCGCCAAAGAAAGGCGCGACGCCCTGGATGATAAACTGGGCCACGTCCTTCAGGCGCTCCGAGCCCTGTTCAACGACCGCGATCACGTTGCTCTGTGTCAGGAGATAGCCGACGAACTGGTCGCTCGACATGGGAATCTCCTGGTCGTGCGTCTCCTTTTTGACGAGCGCAAAACCGAACGGCCGGACAAACTCGTCGGTCACGTCCGCTGGCGGTCGGGGCGGCGTTGGATAGCGGGCGAGGTAAACGCTCCGGTGCCACTGCGCAAAGTCGTCGTCGCCGTGGAGCTGGCCCAGAAAGCCGCTGTTGTAGATCACCAGCCAGCCATCGTCCCGCAAGGCGCGACGCGCCTCGCGCAGAAACGCTTCCGGCACGAACCAGTGAAACGCCAGGCCGACATTAATCAGGTCGAACGACCAATCGGCAAACGGCAGCGACTCGGCCCGCGCCTGCTGATAGGCAATGCCGGGGCCGCTCGTGGCCAGACGCAGCATCTCGGGCGAGGCGTCAATCCCGACAACCCGGTCGGCCACGCTCGCGATGGCCCGCGTCGACAACCCGGTGCCGCAACCGACGTCCAGGGCCGAGGCAAACCGCGGGCGGCCCGTCACCTCGCAAATCCGCCGCACGATCGCCGGATGCAGATCGGGCCTTCCGCGCGCATAGCGCTCGGCCGCCGTGGCGTGAATGAAGTAATTTTTTGCGTCAGCCATCGGACAGGATTGTACGGTCACCGGCAAGCCAGCCGGGTCGCCCACCCTAAAAGAGCGTCCGGCGACCCTGCCTCGCCAGCCAATTTGCCGTAGACTACAGTATTGTGGCTAAGTTCTGTGCGGTCTGGCCGCACTTCCCCCGCCTCCAACAACCCCAAGACCACTATCGAAAGACGGTTCCGTGGCGACGCGACCCCAACCGAAGCCGGCAAAAACCCCTGTCCAGCAGCAGAGCTATAACGGCGCTGAAATTCTGGTCGAGGCGATCGTCCGGCAAGGAGTCGATTGCATCTTCGCTTACCCGGGGGGCGCGAGTATGCCCCTGCATCAGGCCTTGCTCAAATTCAAGGACCAGATCCGCACCGTGCTGCCGCGGCACGAGCAGGGGGGCGGTTTCGCCGCGCAGGGCGTCGCCCGGGCGACGGGGAAAGTTGGCGTCTGCATGGCGACGAGCGGCCCGGGGGCGACCAACCTGGTGACGGCGCTTGCCGACGCCAAGCTCGACAGTGTGCCCATCGTGGCCATCACGGGGCAAGTGGCGCAGGCTGTCATCGGCAGCGACGCGTTTCAGGAAACGCCGACGATCGCCATGTGCCAGTCGATCACAAAGCACCACTACATGATCACGCGGCTGGAGGACGTGCCCCGGATCGTGAAAGAAGCCTTTTATGTCGCCCGATCGGGACGACCGGGGCCGGTACTGATCGATTTTCCAAAGGACGTGCAGCTC
>DASPSM010000914.1:0-3516 GCA_035623955.1 Planctomycetaceae bacterium | reverse complement strand
CCAGCGGAACAAGTTGACGGTGGCGGCCGTGTTCGGCTGCGTGAGGCCGATGATCAGCGGCGTGCGCGCCTCGTCGATGAGGATGCTGTCGGCCTCGTCGATCAGGGCGAAATAGTGGCCCCGCTGGACGGGAGCTTCGCCTCCCATCGAGGCCACGCCGGGGATCAGGCCGTTGCGGCGGCGATAGCCGCTCGAACCGTCGGCGCCCGTGCGGAGCCGGTCGCGGAGAAAATCGAAGCCGATTTCCTTCGCCGTGCCGTAGGTAATGTCCTTGGCGTAAGCCGCGCGGCGCTCCTCGGTCTGCATGGGTGTTTGGATGCAGCCGACGGAAAGTCCAAGCCGCTGGTAGATCGGTCCCATCGTCTCGGCGTCGCGGTTGGCGAGGTAGTCGTTGACCGTGACGATGTGACAGCCGCGCCCGGTGAGTCCGCGGAGGAAGGCCGGCAGCGTGGCCGTGAGGGTCTTGCCTTCGCCCGTTTGCATCTCGGCGACGTGCCCTTCGAACAGGGCGATGCCGCCTTGAATCTGCACAGCGAAGTGCTGGAACCCGAGCACGCGGAGCGCGGCTTCGCGCACGAGGGCGTACGCCTCGGGCAACAGGTCGACCAATCGCGGTCGCGTCTTGGCTTGCCAGCGCAGCTCGCGTCCCCGGCGGAGCAGGTCGGCGTCACTTTCGCCGCGAAGTTCTTCGGAGCGTTTGATGATCGCGGTCGCCTGCGCACGCCAGCGGGAGAGGCGCGAGGCGTCGACGCGGCCTCCCGTCTTCATCAAGTGCCAGACATGGTCGGGCGTAATCATGCCTCAATTCTTGCATGCCGGGTCCGGAAGTCCAATCCCCGCGGGTGGCCGTATTTTCCGCAAAGGCAGAGACTTAGGACACCCGGATCACGATCAACGAGCGGTCGTCGTGAACCGAGTGGCCGTCGAGATGCGTTTCCAGCTCCGACCAGATCGCGTCGAGAATAGCCTGCGGGGACTGGCCCTGCTGGCCGCGCAAGACCTCGATGATGCCGTCGCTGCGAAACATTTTTCGCTTGCCGTTCATCGCTTCGCTCACGCCGTCGGTGAACGCGATCAGCACATCGCCCGGGCTGATCGCCAACTGCGACGAACCGTAGGTGGTGTCGGGCACCACTCCCAACAGCATGCCGTGCGAATCGAGCGTCACGGGGCCGCCTAACCGCATCAGCACGGGGGAAGGATGGCCGGCGTTGGAATACGTGAACAACATCTGCCGCACGTCGATGACGCCGTAAAGCAGGCTCATGAACTGGTGCGCCGGCGTGATCGCGTGCAGAGCGTGGTTGACGCGCGCGAGCACTTCGTCGGGCGAGAGGGGCATGCGAAGGTCGAGCGCCAACGCATGGACCGCGCCGCGGACGGACGACATCACGATCGACGCCGAAATCCCGTGTCCCGAGGCGTCGCCAATCACGAGCGCCGTTCGCCCCTCGGCAACGGGGATCAGTTCGCACAAGTCGCCGCCGATTTCCAGATGGCTGCTCGAGCGGACGGCCGCCTCGATCCCCGATCCGAAGGGCAAGGGCGTGCCGGAGTGGGAGGTCTGCGCTTGCGAGGCCAGCTGCAGATCGCGCTGCAGGCGGTGTTGGACGGCACTCTCCCGCAGCAGCACCACGCGCTCCAAGAGCGTCGCGACCTGCACGGTGATCGATTCCAGCACGTGCATCTCGCGGTCGGAGGGCTGTCGCGAGCGCCGATCGTAGACCCATAGCGTGCCGATCGGACCGTTCTCCGAGCCGACGGCCAGGCAAACGGCCGTCAACGTGCCCGGGGGCAGCCAGGCTGCGACGCGGTTGACTTCATCGCCGGTGATGATGGCCCGGCCGCGGTTGAGCGCGACGAGGTCGGGGGGATTTTCGCTCAGGCTGCGCAGGGGGGCCGGCATCAAGGGCGCGTCGCGATGGGCGTGGGCTCGCAGTTTGAGCCGCTCGGTCGACGGATCGAGGAGAAAAAACGCGCACGAGCGAAACGGCGTGAGCTGAGTGGCTCCTTCGAGCAGCCGCTGCAAACCCTCGACCAGGTTCCGCTCGGTGGGGACCGAGCGGCCGATGTCGACGAGCGTCGTCACGTCGTCGGTGCGCGATTCGGCCAGGCGCGCCGCCGTCGCCGAGCGGGTGATCAATTGGGCGAACGCCTCGGCCAGGTCGCCCACCGAATTGAACGATCGGTCCTGCCGGGCGTCATCGGGCAGGGCGAGCTGCAAGAAGCCGAGCCGCTCCTGGCCGTCGGTGACTTCCGAGAACCAGCAGGTCGAGGGCTCGCGCCGCAGCCGCGCTTCGATCTCGTCCCCGCGCCCGCCGGCCACCGGGACAAATTGCAAATCCCAGCCGATCGCGTCGGAGAACTGCCGGCACGTATCGCGAATCCAGGTCGGCGAGCCGACAGCGGTCATCGTCATGGGCGAAGTCCGAGCGATCGGTCGAAGCGGCTATTCCACGCGCGCAATCCACCGCTATCAACATCGACCGCCCGAGGGTTCCCACTGAGCGCCCGGCGCGAAGATGCCGAGTGTAGCGTTTATGCCGGCTGGGGAAGCGGTCTTTCACCCTCTCCCATTCCGATGGGAGAGGGCCGGGGTGAGGGCCGCTCTCTTCTCTCTTCTCTCTTCTCTCTTCTCTCTTCTCTCTTCCCCCCTCTCCCCTCGCGGGAGCTTTGCCCAAAAACGGGGACTGACCCCCTACCGGAAGGGCAAACCAGCGCTCCAGCCGCAACGGTCAGGGGTCTGTCCCCGTTTTTGGGCAAAAGCCCCTCGCGGGAGAGGGGCCGGGGGTGAGGGGGCCCGCCACTTAGCGAGTGAATGCTGAGCCATCGCTCCGCCCCGGCGGACTCGGCCGATCCTTCGCATCGCAATCCCTAACCCACCTGATCACTCCGTCAACAGCCGATTTTTTCCAGAAATTTTCCGAAATCCCACAAGCCGCCGCGGCGGCGAATCTTAGCGACCCCGGAAAGATCTTTCGCGCGACAAAACGAGCAGGAGCACTCGCGCGGCATGGTATAATGATGGACGGACCAGAATTGTGCGCGATAGCGCCGAGTCTTAGCCGAGCGGCGGGCGTCACAACGGATTGCATCCGCGTCGTACGTCCTTTGAGGGCGAGCGTGGTTGGAGCGTCGATTGTGCAATCATTGCCGCGTCCAGTTTCCCAAACCGACGGCTCTGCCGTCCGGTCCGGAACGACAGCGAAGCTGTCGGTTTGGGAAATGTGTGCCCCGACTCAAATTCCGACGCATGGCGTTCAACCTGTGTCGAATCAGTGACTTGCACCGTAATGCAATCTGTTGTCAGCCCGCGGGTGCTTCGTCCTCGTCCAATTTTCGACGGTGGGCACTCACGTTGTTCGCTCGGCCAATGGTCACTGCCGAGTGGCCAGCCGAGGTAGAACTACGGCGGGTTGGGTCACAAATTGTTACGGGATAGGTGACCGAGAATCTGCTGGTGGTGGGGATTCTTTTCACGATAGGGAGAAGCAGATCCCCGGCAGGCGACCGGAG
>DASPSM010000913.1:0-3273 GCA_035623955.1 Planctomycetaceae bacterium | reverse complement strand
ACCTCTACGCCCCGGTGCATGTGCTCGCGAACGAGCGCGAAGCCTTGAGCATCTTCCCGGTGGTCCAGGGGAATATCTTGTTCGCCAACACGGCCGACCAGATTCTGGCGTGGGACCTGCGCACGGGAAAGCCTGCCTGGGGAGACGATCGGCTGGAGAACGCAGCCATTTATTCGGCAACTCCCGACGTTTCGGCGCAGTCGCCCGCGCCCTTCCTCGTCGGGGCGCCGCGATACACGATGACGATCGCCGACGGCCGACTGTACGCACGAATGGGCGACCCGACGACGGCCCGTCCGCGCAGCACGCTTCACGAATCGGACAGCTCCATAGTTTGCCTCGATCTGAACCGCGGGGAGGGCAAGCTCGTCTGGAAGTTCGATGCGTCGTCGCTCGATCCTCAGTCGGCGTTTGAGGGTTCGCCCGTGGTCGCACACGGGCGCGCCTATGCGGCCGTGCGCAAAGGGCGGCCCCGGATGCAGACCGACGTCGTGTGTCTCGAGGCCGAGAGCGGGCGACGATTGTGGAGCCGATCGGTTTGCGCGGCGGTCGAGGACATCGGCCAGGGGAACGGCCTGCTGAGCCATCAGCTGCTCACCGCGGGGGACGACGCCTTGTTTCTTGCGACGGGGCTGGGCGCCATTGCCGCCGTCGAGGCCGAGGACGGTTCGCTCCGCTGGGTCGTCACCTACGAAAGCGGTGATCGGGAAAACTCGTCTCGCGAGAGCGAGCGGCGTGAAAATCCGCCCTGCTTGTTCGCGCAGAATATCGTCGTCGCGGCGCCCGGGGATTCGAACAAGCTCTTCGCGATCGATTCGCGCTGTGGAGCGACGCTCTGGCGCCGAGTCCTGCCCGGCGGCGTCGAGCACTTGCTCGGGACGAAAGACGGCGTGCTGATTGTCAGCGGCGAGAGCCTTTGGGGGCTCAATCTGGCAACGGGCGAAAAGGTCTGGCAGGTCGGCTGGACCGATCCGGCTTCGTTCGGTTTCGGGCGCGGCATTCTCGCCGGCGACGTCGTCTACTGGCCGACGCGCGAAGATATCTACGTGGTCCAGCAGGCGACTGGCGTCGTGCGTCGCCGCATTCCGCTTCTGTTTCGTTACGTGGAGTCCGGTGGCAACCTGGTGCTGGCCGGCGACTTTCTGGCGATCGCCCAGTCGCGGCGAATCATCGTTTTCGGACCGAATTCAGGCCCCCCCTTGCGGAAGAAGCAGGCACTTCCCCGAACGCTGACCGAGCGCGAGACACCCCAGCAGCCGGCGCTTCCCAAAACCGGCCTGTTCCCGATTTTAGAGCGCCGGTAAAATCACCCCGGGCCATGCGGAGGACGGACAACGACCGAATGCGGCGGTCGATTTTGCGAGGCATTTGCCGACCGAAACGAAGGATCGTGAAATGGTCGACCGTCGCGCCCCACGTGTTGTCGCCGCGCGTGTTGTCTTAGTAGTGTGCGCCCTGCTCATTTTTGCAGCCGGATGCTCGCCGACGACGCGGCTGCCCACGATATTCCCCGGACCGGGCGACGCAGATTCACGATCGTTCAATGCTCACGATCCTCTCCCGGAAACGGATATCGCCCCCGATATGGGCGCTCGGCCGCCGGGGTTTATGCAGGATTGGAGCGAGCCCAGGCGCACGCGCGAAGCCCAAAACTTGTTGGGCGTTCCGCCAGGCGGTGCTCCGGTTGCCCCAGGCGGCGGTATTCCGGCCGGACCGGGTCCAGGACCGGCACAGGGCGCCCCGATGGTCGCGCCAGGCCAGCCAATCGGTCCTGGCCCGAGCAGCCAGATCTATCCCGACGCCGTCCCGCAATAGCGCTCAGGCAGCGCTTCGCATCCTGGTGGCGACCCTCGTTGCAATTTCGCTCCTTGCCGGCCGTGATGTCTTTGCCCAGGCGCCGCAGCGGATCGATCGGTCGATCGAGGCGGACGCCCAAAAGCTCATCACGCCTGAGACGCAAGCGGCAATCGACCGAGGCCTGACCTATCTGGCTGCGCGACAGGCTCCCCGCGACGGCTCGTTCGGGTCGAGTGCCAGCGCGCGACGTCGCGTGGCGATCACGGCCCTTGCCGGGATGGCATTTTTGTCCTCCGGCAGCACGCCGGGTCGGGGGAGATACGGGACCAACGTGCAAAGAGCCGTTGATTTCCTGCTCACCCGCTGCCAGCCCAACGGCTTCATCTATGACGAAGGGAACACGGGAGGGCACTTCGGGCCGATGTATGACCACGGCTTTGCCACACTGTTTCTGGCCGAGGTCTACGGCATGGCTCGCAGCCCGCAAGTGCGGACCGATCTCGAGCGGGCCGTGCAGTTGATCGTGAATTCGCAGAACAAAGAGGGGGGCTGGCGCTATGAGCCCGACTCGAAGGACGCCGATCTCTCGGTGACTGTTTGTGAGATGATGGCTCTCCGCGCCGCCCGCAACAGCGGCATCTACGTCCCCAAGCAGACGATCGACCGCTGCACCGAGTACGTTCGCAAGTGCCAGGTGCAGGATGGCGGCTTTCGTTACCAGCTGACGACCAGCTGGCAGGCGGTGACCTTTGGCCTCACGGCCGCCGGCGTGGTCACGCTGTATAGCGCCGGAATCTACGAGGGGAAGGCGCTGGAATCAGGCCTCCAGTACCTCGAGCGCTACCGGCCGTCGGCCGCCGTGCATCAGCCGGCCAACCATTACTTCTACAGCCACTACTACGCCGCTCAGGCAATGTGGCACGCGGGAGGCCAGCGTTTCGAGCAGTGGTACACTGACATCCGCGAGGAACTCGTCCACGGACCTTTTCCGTTCCACAACTCAGGCGGCGGCTGGCGCGACCCGTCGTCCTACGGCGACGACTACGGAACGGCGATGGCTCTCCTCATCTTGCAGACGCCGAATAACTATCTGCCGATCTTTCAGCGGTAAGGCAGTCGAAAGATTGGTCGGCTGCCTGTGTCCGCCTGGGATCCGCTGCAGGCGGATCACGTCCTGACACGGTTGTGCGTGGGCCTGCGAACGCCTGTTGAAACGCTCGCAGTCCCCACTTAGCATGAGATTCGTCGCGGCTCGGACCTCGTCTCAATTCCGATGTTGATCGCGGAACGCTCGATGAAGACACGCGTCTATCTACTTGCGGGGCTGCTGGTCGCCTGGTGCTGTCCTCTTCTGGCGGAGGACTGGCAAAAGGGCGAACCCATTCTGCCGGCCGCTAGCGCGCCGGCCGACGCACCGTTGCGGCGTAATGCGAAATCTCCCTGGTACGAGCTCTCGAACCTCCGCAGGGACAATAC
>DASPSM010000907.1:0-5121 GCA_035623955.1 Planctomycetaceae bacterium | reverse complement strand
AGCGTCAAAATCGGGATCGAGGCACCGGCCAACGTCCGCGTCATCCGTGGCGAACTGCTCGAGGAGCCGGACGCCGCAGCCAAGCAGGAACCGACGTGGTGCCCCTCGGACGTGGATCAACCGGAAGCGATGATCACCTGCTCGGACCAATTCCCGCATCCGCATCTGGCGTAAAGAAAACCTTCCGGCCGCCATCACCGAGCGCGTGAAGAACGCGATCACAAACACGTGACACAAACAAAAAGGAAACGGGAGTGCATGACGCCCACGCACGAAGCGCTCTCGCGGAACAAACGCACGAAGCGTCTCCGCGGGAATCCAAAGGACTTCTGTCATGGTCCAACACCATCAACCGCCGAGCGGCTCGCGAAAGCCTTCGGCCGTGTGGCGGTGCGCAGGGCTGGTGCTTACCCTCGGCGCGCTGCTGTCCACGTCAATTGCCCTGTCGGCTAACCACACACTTTCCGCTGAACCCGCGCGCAGCGTCGCCCGCGACGATTGGCCGCGCGAAGAAAACTACGGACCCCAAACGCCTCCCCCCGACCTGCAGCAGTTCCCGCAGCAATTCCAGGAAGATCGTGAGACTCCGCCGATCCCTCAGGAGATTCCGCTGCCTTCCGATCGTCCTCGCTCACGGGAATTCGACCGGATGTCTCCCCATCGACCTGTGCACCATCGCCCGGAACCGCGGCGCGGCCATGAGGAAGACGCACTCCCCGAGCAGGAACTCATTCAGCGCAAGTTGACGGTCCGCTACGGCAATCCGGCCGTCGTGCACCTGTTGCATTCGCTTTCGAGCGAGCAGGGGGTGCAGCTCTTTGCCGAAGTTTCGATCCTGATCGATTCGCGGCATCTCAAGCCGTCGACCTACGACGCGCGGGTGAAACAGTCGGCGAAGAATCTGCTCGGCGGCCTCGAGAACCGCATGTTCCTGCGGGCCAACGGCCTCGACGGCGATCCGTCGCGCGCGGCCACGTTCCGCTCCGACCTCGAGCAGCTCGCCAACAGCCACCCGATCAGTGGCCGCGATGAGGCCTATCAAGCGCTCCGCTGGACGATGCGAGCTGCCGAGGAGCACGCCGGCTTGCGTCCGGCTGCAATCGCGCTGGAGTTCGTCTACGGCTCGACCGACTCGCTCGACAAATACTCGGGATTCGTTCCCAACCTGGACCGCGCGAGCCCCAGCGTCGAACTGGAAGACCACATCGTCGGCGTTGGCATCGAGATCAAGCCCGATGAGCGCGGGATGCTGGTCGTCAATGCCTTGTCCGGCGGACCGGCGGCCGAAGCCGGCCTGCGTAAAGGGGACCTGATCGAATCGGTGAACGGCCAGCCGGTGGCCGGCGAAACGCTCGAAGCGGCCGTCAACTTGATCACCGGCCCGCCGGGCAGCCGCGTCACGCTCGGCGTGCGCCGCGACGAACAAACGGCCGATGTCCCGCTCGTGCGGCGTCGCGTCGAAGTCCACAGCGTGAGCGAAGTGAAAATGCTCGAGAACAACGTCGGCTACATCAAGCTCGACAAGTTCGCCCAGAACAGCTCCGAAGAATGCGACCGCGCTCTGTGGGAGCTTTATCGCAGCGGGATGAAATCGCTCGTGATCGACGTGCGGGGCAATCCCGGCGGCCTGCTCACGACGGCCATCCAGATGTGCAACAAGTTTGTCCCTGCCGGGACGCTCGTCTCCACTCGCGGCCGCGACATGGCCGACAACACGGTCGAGTACGCCAATCGCCAGCACGCCTGGAAGTTGCCGCTCGTCGTGCTCGTCGACGGCAATAGCGCCAGCGCTAGCGAGATCTTCGCGGCGGCCGTGCAAGACAACGGCCGGGGGCTGATCGTGGGCGAGCGAACGTACGGCAAGGGGACGGTGCAGACGCACTTCCCGTTGCAGACCATCTCGGCCAATCTGCGACTCACCACCGCGCAGTTCTTCTCGCCGACCGGCCGCGAGATGGCCGGCGCCGGAGTCGAACCCGACATTCAAGCCGAGTCCGAGCGTGCCGCTCATCGCGGCCATCATCGGCACGAAGGAGAATTTCGACGCGAGGGCGAATTCTCGCGTGAGGAACACCATCGCGACGGCGAATTCGGCAGCGACGACCGGCAATGGCGTGACGAGCGGCATCATCACGAAGCGGCCTATCGCCACGGTTCGGATTACCACGGTTCGGATTACCACGGTGCCGACTTCCGCGACGAAGGACTCTCGGGTCCCGACCGCGCTCTCGCGGTTGCGGCCGAGGCGGCCACCAGCGACCGCGCGATCGAGCTGGCCCAATCGGCCGGAAACCGCCGCGTCCCGCAAAGTCCCGCCCGCCCGATGAGCAACTAGAATTACAACCGAGAATTCGAATTGGGGGGATTCGCTCCCCGCGTGTGAGATTCGCCTGAGCGGCTGCTGCCAACCCACTCGAACTGCCCGCACTGCCGCAGCAGTCGTTCAGGCGCCTCACCGCGGGGAGTTTTCTTGCCGCCGGAGCCGGGATAAGCAAACACGCTCGCACCGGCGGCTTGCGTTTTAGCGAAGGTGGGCGCTGATGGCGGGCGGAATGCCCGTCGGCGCTCTTAAATTGCCCGGCTTTAACAGCTTCTTCACGGCAGATCCCTCTTGTGGATCGACGGCCGGCTGCTACACTTCTGCGCTCTTGCGCCCTAGAATCAAAGAACGCTCGGTCTGGCTGGCAGGGTCTGGATTGCATCCGTATGGGAGACGATTGACACGGGAAACTTGAAGCCCAGCGCCGCGCGCCCGGCTCGCGACTCGTGTTGTCCCCACAGCCCGCCTCATAAGACCTTTTGCTCAAACGAGTTCTGACTTTCCATGCGACGCAACGACATCCGAAACATCGCCATCATTGCACACGTCGATCACGGCAAGACAACGCTGGTCGATGCCCTGTTGCGTCAGAGCGGCCAGTTTCGCGACTCGCAGCTGTCGGGCGAGTGCATTCTCGACTCCAACGACCTGGAGCGTGAGCGGGGCATCACGATCCTCGCCAAGAACATTGCCCTGGTCTACAAGGGGGTGAAGGTCAACATCATCGACACCCCGGGCCACGCCGACTTTGGCGGCGAGGTCGAACGCGTGCTCTCGATGGCCGACGGCGCGCTGATTCTGGTCGACGCGTTCGAGGGTCCGCGGCCGCAAACGCGGTACGTGGTGAAAAAGGCCTTGGAGGTCGGCCTGCAGCCGATTGTCGTGATCAATAAGGTCGACCGTCCCGACGCTCGCCCGGGCGAAGTCCTTTCGGAGATGTTCGACCTGTTCGTCGAACTGGGGGCCGACGAACTGGCCCTCGATTTTCCCTACGTCTACGCCAGCGGCCGCGAAGGTTACGCCTCGCACGATCCGGCGGCGCGCTCCGGCACGATCGAGCCGCTCTTGGATCTCGTGCTGCAAAAGATTCCCGGGCCCGACGTCGAGCGCGATGCCCCCCTGCAGATGATGGTCACGTCGGTCGAGTGGTCCGAGTACGTCGGACGCGTCGCGATCGGTCGCATTCAAAGTGGCACCATCCATCGCGGCGAAAAGGTCGTGCTGATTCGTCATGACGGCAAGCACGAGCCGGGTGAAGTAACCACCGTCGAGCTCTTCGACAAGTTGGGGCGCAACGAAGTCCCCGAAGCGGATGCCGGCGACATCGTCGCGCTCGTCGGGCTGCCCGATCCGGAAATTGGCGACACGGTCGCCTGCCCCGAGCGCCCTTCGGCCCTGAAGCGGATCAGCGTCGACGAGCCGACGCTGTCGATGGTCTTTACGATCAACAATTCGCCGTTGGCGGGTCGCGACGGCAAGTACGTGACGAGCCGGCACCTCCGCACGCGGCTGATGCGCGAGCTGGAATCGAACGTCGCCCTCCGGGTGGAAGAGACCGGCGAGAAGGATTCGTTCACCGTTTCGGGCCGCGGCATTTTGCATCTGTCGATCCTCATCGAAACGATGCGCCGCGAAGGCTACGAGCTTTCGGTCGGCAAGCCGCAGGTCATCCGCAAAAGGATCGACGGCCACTGGCACGAGCCGTTTGAAATCCTCGTGATCGATGTCCCCACGCCCGACATGGGCAAGGTCATGGAGCAGGTCGGCACCCGCCGGGGCCAGATCCTCGAAATGGTTACCGGCGAAACGGGGCAGACGCACCTCGAGTTTTCAATCCCCGCCCGCGGGCTGATCGGCCTGCGGACCAAGCTACTCAACGCGACGCGCGGCGAAGCAATCATTCACCACCGCTACGAATCGTATAAGCCCATGCAGGGTGAAGTTCCCAAGCGGCCCAACGGCGTGCTCGTCTCGCAGGAGGCAGGGAAGATCGTCGCGTTTGCACTCGGCAAGCTGCAGGAGCGGGCGGAGATGTTCGTCGCACCTGGCGACGATGTCTACGAAGGGATGATCGTCGGCGAGAACTCGCGCGAAGGGGACATGGTCGTCAACCCGGTTCGCGAAAAGAAGCTGACCAACATGCGGGCCTCGGGTTCGGACGAGAATATCCTCCTCAAGCCGCCGCGGGAAATGACGTTGGAAGCGGCCCTCGAGTACATCGAAGAAGACGAGTACGTCGAGGTCACGCCCAAGATCATCCGACTGCGCAAGATCGGCCTGACCGAGGCCGACCGCAAGCGCAAGAACCGCTCCCAGCGCTCGTGATGATCTGTGTGCTACTGGCGGCTTATCCGCCAGTGCTCTTCCGGCGGTGAACCAGGCAGCGGCTCTCAGTCGTGCGCCGTTACAATGGACCAGTGGTCCGACCTGCCGCTTCTGTTGTCGCTGCACCTCCGATGACTCGCGTCGTGTTGCTCGGCGCGAGCAATATCGCTTTGGCATTTCCGTTAATCGTGCGGCGACTTTCGGCTGGACTCGCCGGGCCCGTCGAGCTGTTCGCGGCATTCGGCCACGGGCGATCGTACTGCACTTGGAGCCGCGTCCTGTTCCGGCGGCTGCCGGGAATCGACCGGTGCGGGTTGTGGAAAGATCTCGAGCGAGCCGCCGCCGAGCGACCGGCACCCACGCTCGCTGTCCTCACCGACATTGGCAACGATTTGATTTACGGATCCGAGCCCCACGTGCTTTTGAGACATCTCGAGCAGTGCCTGGCGAATCTGGTTCCGCGTCGACCCGAACTG